>NZ_JAVFVX010000280.1:0-2061 GCF_033441795.1 Streptomyces sp. ADMS
TGGCGGGTCCGTCGGGTGCGGGGCAGGGGCGGAACTGGACGGGCAAGCCGGTGAGTCGCGTGCGGCCCGGCCGGGTGAGGCTGTACGAGACGCGTCCGCGTGTGGCGCCGCTGATCGTGTCGGAGGAGGACGCGCCGTGGCCGGATACGGCGTACGTGGTGGCGGGCCAGGGCGAGAACGGGGGTGTCCGGGTCCCCGACGGCCGGGTGCTGGATGCGGCGGCGCTGGCCGATGTGCTGGCCGCCGACCCCGCGTTGGCGTCGTTGCCCCAGGATGTGCCCGTGGTGCTGGCTGTCCCGAACATGGGCAGGGAGTATCTGGACGGGGTGGCCCGTCGGCTCGGCCGGAAGGTATGGGCGCCCAGTGGTGAGGGGCGTCTGATCCCCGACGGCACGGGTGACGCGCATGTTCTGGGGCTGGTCGACCATGATGCGGCTCTGCCGTACGGCGCCTGGGTGCCGTTCGATCCGACACCCAGGACGGCGGCGCCGTTCGAGGACCGTGAGTGGACGGACATGGACGGCATCACGTTCCGTGACAGCGAGGTGTACACGCGGCCACTGGTTTCGCAGGACCACGAGCGGTACGGGCGGATCTCGATCTCGGACAGCGACAGTCTGCGGCGGCGGGAACTGCGGTTCCGGAAGTTCCGGGAGATGCGGCGGCTCGTGCACCTGGTGCCGGTTGGTGACGACCGGCACCACGGGGTCTCCGAGGAGATAACCCCTGATCCCGCGATCTACGTGTTCGCAGGTCACGGAAAGCCCGGTGTGCTGGCGCTCGCGCTCCGCGGCGGCCGGATCGTGCGGCTGGACAAGAGGGATGGGGCCCGTTATGTCGCGGGTCTGCGCGAGGTGCGTGAGCTTCCGCCAGGCCATCGGCTGCACGCGGAGGTGTGCTGGGGTGCCTCGGACGGCGACCCGGCGCAGGCCCACCTGCACACAGCTCCCGCGCCGCATGTCGATGATCCGCTGGAGGACATTCCGTTCGGTCATGTCCTGGCGAACGAGAGCGGACGGGAGACGTCGGCGGCCACCCGGTCGACCGGTCTGAATGACGATGTCCGAATGGTGGTGGACGGGGCCGGTGGTGAGCGGGGGCGTCGGGTCACCTTCCGTCCGGACCCGTCGGATTCCCGGTTGGACAAGCTGGCCCGAGACATGGACCTGCACAAGGGGCCGGGCGATGTGCCGCCGGAGACGCGCGCGACCACCTTGCGGCTGGTGCGGGCGTTGCGGACCGCGTTGGGCAGCAAGTTCGAGGACAATCCGTTCCGGTACCGGCAGACGCTCAAGGGCATCGGCGCGCTGGAGACGATGCGTGCGAACGACCCGGACCTGAGGAACCGCACCCCGTTCCGTCTGGACATGCTGGATTTCCTGACCCAGGCGCACACCGGGAAGACTCCGGACGAGGCGGGCTACCTGGCGTTGCTCACCTTCGCGCGGGACCGGATCGCGGCAGATCCGCATGCCGAGCTGAGCAAGGGAATCAATTCACCTGCCCTGCGACTGACTCTCGGCCAGTTCTCCACCAGCGGTGAAGCTGTGGTGCGTGCCGTGAAGGCATTGCCGGACAATGCGCCGCTGCGCCCCAAAGATGTCGCGTCCGCTCTGTGGGCGACAGCTCGTGCCGGGCAGCGGATAGGGCAGGTGCCGGGGCCGGACCGGGAGGCGTTCGGCCGCAAGGTGCTCCATCTGCCCCACACCGAGACCTGGGACCGGGCGAAGCAGCAAACGCTGTGGACGCTGGCGGCGAAGGCCATCGCTGAGGGCATGGACGTCACTGACGGCAATCTGCTGGCCGCCTACCACCTGAAGCAGACCGGTACGTTCGGCCCGGCAGCTCTGCTGTGGCAGGGGCAGAACGTCCAGGGCGTCAACTGGAGCGGCACACCCGCGCCCGCCGGGGTCACCTGGCGGAGCGTACGCCAGGTGACGCAGGGGCCGGGCGGGACCACCGTCCAGCAGGTCGAGCCGGGCTGGGCCGGGTCGGGGAAGCCCTATCCCCTCCTGAACCTGATCAATGTGGACCGGGCCGGGAACATCGTGCTGCACCTGC
>NZ_JAVFVX010000281.1:0-2035 GCF_033441795.1 Streptomyces sp. ADMS
TCAGTGAGGGTCGCGCTCGGCGCGAAGACGCTGGAGCACCGTGCCGAGGCGGCGGTTGCTGACGTGGATGCCTCGGTCGCGCAGGCCCTGGCGCAGGGCTTCGCGGTTGAGCCGGGGCAGACGGGCGGCGATCTGGCGGGCGATGGCCATGAGGTCCTCATCGCCTGGCGCGGGTCCGGTTCGCCGGGCCGAAGGCCGGCGGGCGGCAGGCTGGTCCAGCAGGAGGCGGACGTCCAGCAGGTCCCACACCGCCTCGGCTTCCGACTGTTCCTGGCGTTCGAGGTCCACGACTTCCGCCGCGTACCGCAGCACGAGGTCGTCGAGGGCGTGTTCGCCGGAGCGGCAGCGCTGCCAGGCCGTGTCGAGGTTGCGGCGGGCGGCGCGGGCATGAGCGTTCGTCTCGGCCAGACCGCCGAGCCGCCGCAGCACGATCGGCAGAACGGGATCGCCCGAACCGCCATGCGCGCTGTCGCGCCGGAGGTCCTCCAGCGGGCGGCCGTACCGGTGCTCGACCAGGTGGCGGGTGTGGATCGCGGTGGACATGGGGGGCGTCCTTTCCGGGGGGAATCAGCGGGAACGGGAAGGCTGGGTGGCCGCGCTTGTTGCGGGTGCGACAGCTGAATCGGTGACGACGTCGGAGATCGCCGCGGTGTTGCTGCGGCTGAGGGCGGCGGATACGCGCGGCGTGGCCGTACGTGCATCCCGAAGGGCCGCCTCGCCCTGCGGTGTGAGCGAGAGGAGCTGTCCAGGCCGGTACAGTCCCTCGCTGGTGTCCTGGTCCAACAGCCCGTCGGTGACCAGCCGCTGGACGGTTTCGGGCCAGACCTCCGGGTTGGGGCGTTGGCCCCGTCCGTCGGAGAGATAGATGTAGCCGTAGGCCGCGCTCTGGTGGAATCGAAGCCCGCCCGCCTCCACGGCTTCAAGGGCTCCGAGCTGGCGACCACCCGCGATGGCCCAGTCGTCGTCCCGCCCCGGCGCCTGCTCCGGGGGCAGGCCCAGGCTCTGGCGCGGTGCCTTCGAGGCCTGCTCGGTGTCGGACTCGGGCAGAAGGCGGTGGTACGTGGACACGGCCTGGTTCAGTTGCTCGAATGCCGCACTCCTGCGGGCGGCGAGCAGATCGATCTGCGGACCTGCGGTGCGCAGAATTCCGTCCCAGCCGCGCAGGCCAGCGCTGTCGCCCCGCCCGAAGGGCTCAAGAAGCTCGATCGCGGACTGGGCGGCGCGGGTCAGCTCGCTGTGCAACTCGTCGACATCGCAGGCGGCCTCGGCGACCATCCGGCCGAGGAGGTGAAGCGGGTCGCGGGGTGGATGGCCGTCGCTCAGCGCCCAGGGGTCCTCGACACCGAACTCCTCGGCGACCAAGTGCGCGCCGGGCCGTTTCGCCATGTCATGGGGGTTCATTCGGCCGCCTCCATCCGGGCGAGCAGGGAGCGCACCAGGGTGGGCAGACTGTCGGGGCCCTCACCGATCCAGACATGATCGGTCGCCTCGCCGAGGACGTACGCGGCGTCTTCGAGCAGGCCGCTGGAGATCTCCATGCAGGCGTCGGTGATCCGGGAGGCGGCGAGGAGGGACTGCGAGAGCACCTCGACGTAGTCGCCGGGGCTGAGGCCGGCAGCCTCAGCGGCTGTGCGGATGGCGGCCAGTTCCAGCGCGCTGAACGCGAAGTCGAACTCGTCGTCCTGCTCCGCCGGTGAGTGCGCGGTGAAGGCCGGGTCCGGCGGCTCGGCGGGGATGCCGACGCGCGTGCAGATCTGGTCCACGGAGGCGGTCAGCTCGGCGAGGGACTCGGTGAGCCAGCCGAGCGCGGAAGCGTAGGACGCCAGGGTGAACAGACCGGCGGGGGTGGAGGGAAGCGGCTCCTCGATGACGAACCCTTCGAGCCGGTCGTTCAACTCGCAGACCACCCGGGGGCCGGCGGACAGCGCGCCGAGGACGGGATGCAGGTAGGAGCGGCTGGCGGAGGTGGGGTACTCGGTGGTCAGGACCCCGGAGACGCTCTGCGCGGCGTCGGTGAGCAGCCCGGCCAGTTCGG
>NZ_JAVFVX010000282.1:0-2024 GCF_033441795.1 Streptomyces sp. ADMS
GCCTGGTGGAGGCGGATCGCGTGCTCGGTCACGCTGCGGTGGATCGCTCCCTCCAACACCATCCGGCCGTACACCGGGGCGTGCTCGGGGCGCGGGCAGGCCGAGATCAGGGTGTGGGCGTATACCGAGGTCAGCCCCCGGACGTGGTGGCCGGCCTCGTCGACCGCATCGGTCACCCAGGACAGCGGCACCGGTTCCTTGGCCGCCAGGGCGGGGTGGCCGTCGGTCCGGAGCTTGCGCAGGGCGGCGAACAGCGCCTGGTGGACCGGCCGGTAGAAGTGATCCGACGCGAGCCAGTCGAGGTGCGCGAGCTGGCCGGGGTCGAGCAGCACAGAGCCGAGCACCGCCTGCTCGACACTCAGCAGCGGGTTCATCGCTGCCGCCCGGAGTGGGGAGTCGGCGGATCGTCCTGCTGGGAGCGGAGACCGGCGATGGCCTGGTCCGCGGCGGCCATCGCGGCGGCGAAGCGGTCCAACTCGCCGGTGAACGTCGGATCGGTACAGCGGATCGATCCGACACCGCTGACCAGCCACCACTGGCCGCCCCGGCGCACGGCCGGGGAACCGGCCAGACGCTCCCAGCGCGGCACGCGGGACGAACTGTCGGAAGGGGAAGAGGACACGAGGGACTCCATGTCTGAGGGGCGTTTACGGGAACGCAGGGGGTGAGGCGGGACGCCCGTACGGGGGATGGCCCGCAGCTATCGGCGGGGGCGGACCGCGGCGGCGTGCTGCGCGGAGGAAGCAGCTGTCGTCACGGGGCCGGGGGTCGCGGCAGGCGAGCCGGTGGGCCGGTTGGGGGAGGCAGCGACGGCCGCACGGACACGGGTGTCCTCAGGGCGCGAGGCCGCAGGTGCCGGAGGTGCCGGTGGGGGATCGGAGGGGAGCGCGGCGGTGCGGGTGGCCTGCGCGGTGTCGGTGAAGCGCCGCCAGGCGTACTCGGACCGGTCGTGGGACCAGGTGCCGGCGCGGGCGGTCAAGGCAGGGGCGAGGGCTGCGACTTCGGTCTCCAGCACGGTGCCGAAGGCGAGCAACTGCCCGTGCCCCGACCACAGGTCCAGGTACCAGTCCTCGCCGAGCGGATACGCCTTGACGTGGGCTGCTGTGTCGTCGGGCTGGTAGGCCCACAGGCCATGCGCCTGTGTCCAGCCTGGGCCGGCGAACGCCGGTTGCGGGGGCGGGGAAACCGGCCGGGGCGTGCCCTGGGAGACGACGTCGAAGATGTCGAAAGGAGCCTCGTCGTTCAGCGCGCTGGTGACCAGCCGGAGCACGTCGGAACCGTCGAGTCCTTCCCGGCTGCTCAGGACGCCCACGACGTGGCGCAGCGTGCGCAGGGTGTGGCGGGCACCGCCCGGATCGATGAGGTCGTCTGTCGAGCCGGCGTCCTTCAGTTCCAGCCGTACCCGCTCCGCCGCCGCGCGCAGCCCCTCCAACTGCCGTGGACCGGGGCGGTCGGGAAGGTTCGCGGCCCGGTACAGCAGCGCGTCGAAGGGCTTCATGTGCCGGCGGACTGCGTACTGCGCGTAGCGGTCGGCGTGGTCCTTGAACGCACTGACGGCTGCGGTGCGCACGGCCTCGTCGTGCTTGCGCAAGGAGGTGAGCAGGCCCATGTAGCGGTCGCGGGTGTCGATCTGCTCGCGAAGCACCGACTCGTACGCTGCGTTCAGCAGCTCCAGGTCTGGCAGATGGGCGGTGGGGTCCTCGTAGCGGACGGCCTGTTCGCGCAGGGAGGCCACGCGGTCGGCGGCGGAGGTGTTCCAGACGCTCATGACGCCGCCTGGAAGTCGTCACGGCCCAGCGGGGTCTTGGCGATGGCCCGCTCGGTGATGGCCTTCGTCGCGGCGGCCGACGCGGGGCCGATCACCTTGGCGGAGGGCTCCTTGTACCAAGGTCGCAGGTCGAGCATGGCGACGCGGATGCCTGTGGCGAGCAGCAGGGCCTTGCCCTTGGGGAGCGCGCGGATCGCGTCCGGGGGCAGGATCCGCTCGGTGCGCATGCTCACCGAGGTGGACTTGCCGCCGTCGC
>NZ_JAVFVX010000283.1:0-1994 GCF_033441795.1 Streptomyces sp. ADMS
GCCTGGAGGTCCTCGGCCTCGGGGAGCTTTTCGACGTCGACGCCGCGTACCTGGGCCAACTCGTGTTTGAGGGCCGCGAGTTCGGCGCCGCCGGCCATGTGGTTGGTGAGTTCTTCGAGGGTGACCTCGCTGCGGGCGGCGGAGAGTTCCATGGTGCCCAGGCGCAGGACGCTGAAGTGGTCGCCGACCATGTAGGCGTGGTGCGGGTTGTGGGTGATGAAGATGACGCCCAGGCCCTTGTCGCGCGCGGCGGCGATGTACTTCAGGACGACGCCGGACTGCTTGACGCCGAGGGCGGCGGTGGGCTCGTCCAGGATGAGGACGCGGGCGCCGAAGTAGACGGCGCGGGCGATGGCCACGGACTGGCGCTGGCCGCCGGAGAGGGTGCCGATGGGCTGGTCGAGGTCGTCCAGGACGATGCCCATGTTGCGCAGTTCCGCGTCCGCGGTCTGTTTCATCCTCTCGATGTCCAGGCGGCGCACGGGCCAGGGGCCCCTGGTCATCTCGGAGCCGAGGAAGAAGTTGCGCCACACCGGCATCAGGGGGACGGTCGCCAGGTCCTGGTAGACGGTGGCGATCCCGGCGTCCAGCGCCTCGCGGGGGGTGCCGAAGTGCACGGCGTTGCCGTCGACGAGGACTTCGCCCTCGGTGTGCTGGTGCAGTCCGGAGATGATTTTGATCAGTGTGGACTTGCCGGCGCCGTTGTCGCCCAGGACGCAGGTGACCTGGCCGGAGCGGACGGCGAGGTTCACGCCGTGCAGGGCGCGGATGTTGCCGTAGGACTTGCCGGTGCCGCGCAGCTCGACGACCGGCGTGGCGTCCGCCGGTGAACTGTCGGGGGTGGGTGTGCTGTTGGGGGAGGTGGTTTCGTTGGTTGTCATCAGTTCACCTCCGGGTCGCCTGGCGGCGGACCCACAGATTGACGAGGGCGGCGACCAGGAGCATCACGCCGAGGAACGCCTTGAACCAGTCCGGGTTCCAGTTGGCGTAGACGATGCCCTGGGAGACCATGCCGAAGATGAAGGCGCCGATGACCGGGCCCACCGCCGAGCCGTAGCCGCCGGTCAGCAGACAGCCGCCGATGACGGCCGCGATGATGTACAGGAACTCGTTGCCCACGCCCTCGCCGGACTGCACGGTGTTGAACGAGAACAGCAGGTGCATGCCCACGAACCAGGCGCCCGCGCCCACGCCCATGAACAGGGCGATCTTCGTGAACTGCACCGGGACACCGACCGCGCGGGCGCTGTCCCTGCTGCCGCCGACCGCGAAGATCCAGTTGCCGAATTTGGTGCGCAGCAGCAGCCAGGTCGCGATCGCGGCGAACACCAGCCAGTACACGATCGTGATCTTGAAGTTGACGTCCCCGATGGCGAACTCCGACGCGAAGACCTTCTTGGCCTGGCCGAAACCGTCCATGTCGGCGATCGAGTCGCTCGCCACGTTCCCGGTGAAGACCTTCGTGACGGCGAGGTTGGCGCCCTGGAGGATCAGGAACGTGCCCAGGGTGACCAGGAAGCTCGGCAGTCCCGTCTTCATCAGCAGCCAGCCGTTGAAGGCTCCCACCGCGAGGGACACGATCAGGGCGACGAACACGCCGGTCCACACGTTCATGGACAGCTGGAAGCTGAGGATGGCGGCGGTCAGTGCCGAGGTGGTGACCGCGACACCGGCGGACAGGTCGAACTCCCCGCCGATCATCAACAACGCCACCGGCAGGGCCATGATGCCCATGACCGAGGCCTGGTAGAGAACGGTTGCCAGAGCGCTGGTCTCCCGGAAGGAAGGCGCCGCCGCGAAGAAGAACAGGTACACACCGATCGCGGCGATGAGAGCACCGACCTCGGGGCGGGCGAGCAGCCTGCGCCCCAGGGACCGCTGGTTGGTGCGGCCGTCCTTCTGAGTGACCGGCGGAGCCGGCGGCGAGGAACTCGCCGCCGGTGCCGTTGTCTGACTCATCGAGATCACCGAGTGCCCTTCGCGGCGAACTCGGC
>NZ_JAVFVX010000284.1:0-1958 GCF_033441795.1 Streptomyces sp. ADMS
ACGGCAGCGACGACTGCCTGCCGCTGACCGGCCGCCTCGCGGGCTTCCACAAGGTCTACGTCGACCCTGCCGTCTCCTATCGGATGGTCATCCAGTTCCGCCCGGCCCCGCCCACCTCGACCCACAAGCGCGAGATCTACCTCGTCGCGGCCGGTGCCCGGGAGGACTACGCGGTCTACCGCACGGCCCAGCTCCGCACCAACCGCACCGACCTCAACCGGCCCGCCGACATCGACCCGGCGGCCGAGGCACGAGTCCAGGCAGCCCGTTCCCGATCCCCCCACACGGTCGTCCAGACCGCATCCCTCGCGGCCACCGCACCGGCGGCAGCCAGCCCCTCCGCTCCCGCCGCCTCCCGAAAGGCCCCCCAGCGATGACACCCCCTGTGTCAACCTCAGATCGCTTGAGCCGGTTCTGGCTGGGGCAGGAAGTGTTGTGCCGCGCCGTGTCGTGCGGGGTCGTAGGGCTCGTGGCTGAGCCAGCAGCGGTAGATCACGCGGACCCATGCACGGGCCAGGACCCGGATGGCGTGGGGGTGGTCCATGCCGCGGGCGCGGGCCCGCTGGTAGACGTCCGCTGCCCAGGGGCTCTCGTGGCGGCTGTTGTCGGCGAACGTGGTGAGCGCCTGCCGCAGACGCTTGTTGCAGGCCCACCGGTAGGAGACTCCCCGCATGCGTCCGGAGGCTTTGGTGACCGGGGCGACGCCGGCGAAGGCGGCGAAGGCGTCCGGTCCGTCGTAGGCGTCGCGGGAGTCCCCCCACTCGGCGAGTATCTGGGCGGCGTTGACGCGTCCGGCCCGGGGCAGCGAGGTGAACAGGCGGCCGTCGGGGTGCTGGTCGAGGTGGGCGTCGACGGAGCGGTCCAGGTCCTTCTTGACTGTGCCGAGGGTCCGCAGCACGGTGACCAGGGCGATGACGGAGTCCCGTCCGGCCTCGGTGGCGTGTTCGTCCGTTGCTCCGGCCGGGGCCGAGCGCAGGCGCTTGACCAGGTCGGCAGGGCTGCGGCGTCCGCAGTAGCTGTGCTTGGCGCAGAAGGCGGCCATGCGTTTTTCGCCCAGGGCCGCGGCGGAGGCCGGGGTCGGGTAGCGGGTGAGGAAGTCCAGCGCGATCGGCGACTCGACATCGGCGAACAGCGTCCCGGCGCCGGGCCAGAAGGCGTCCAGGAGCGCGGAGAGCATGTTGGTGGCCATGACCCGCAGCCGCACCACGTCGTCACGGGTGCGGACCACGGTGCGCAGGGCCTTGGTCTGCGGGGCGAACGGGCGGGCCGGGCTGAGCTTGTGGTGCCGCAACCGCAGGTACTCGGCGATCACCATGGCGTCGCCCGGGTCGGACTTCGCGCCGGAGAGCACCTCGGCGTCCCGCCATGCCTTGATGGCGTTGGACTTCACCGGCACCACGGGGTGTCCGGCCTCCAGCAGCAGGTCCACCAGACGGCCGTCCGGGCGTTCGATCGCGACCGGTACGTCCTCGGCGACGCCGAGCCTGGCGAGCCGGCGGACCAGATCGGCGAACCCGGCGGCGGTGTGGGTGATGGCGAACTCGGTCTTGACGCGGCCGGTCTCGGTCAGGACGCAGACCGCGTGCTCGGCCGATCCCCAGTCGATCCCGACGTAGTACGCGCTCTCGGGCAGTGCCACAGCTCTCCTCGTGCCTATCAGCGACAGGCCGGCGACGGAGCTGGTCCCCGGGCGGTCACTGACTGGCGCTCTGCGGCGCGTCCCTCTGTTGCCGGTCGACAGCTCCGGAAGAGCCGGGGGCGGCAGTGTCATCGGGGCCCTCACGAGGCGACCGCCACGGGCCGTCACCCCGGCTCTCACCGGCATCCAACCACGAGCACCCAACTGGCGCCCGTAGAAAGGATGGTGGACCAGTGACCGCCGACCGCACCCCCCTGGCCCGCACCGAACTGGCCGGGCTGCTCACCGACGCCGCGCAGAGCGTCTCCGGGGTCCTGAC
>NZ_JAVFVX010000285.1:0-1925 GCF_033441795.1 Streptomyces sp. ADMS
GTCGGCCTCGAACAGCCGCAACACTGCTGGCCAGTCCCCCTGACGCAGCGCCTCCCGGCTGTCGTCGTTCGTCTCCTCGAAGTGCTGCAACCGCTCCAGTTTCCAGGACTCCCCATCGCGGATCGCGGCCCGCCGCTCCCGGAAGTCCCGCTTGTAGTCCTCGCGTGTGAGCCGCTCACCCAGCTCGTCCGGGAGCCCAGGAGCGAGGAGATCAAGCATCGGGAATGTCCACCTTCGCCGCACTCAGCATGTTGCCCGGGATGACGACCAACCGCTCGTCCGGCCCCAGGTTCACCTCGTCCGGCAGGCGCGACCGGTAGTGCGCGGTGAGATCGCGGCCGATCACGGCAACGTCACCGTTGCTCAGCTGCCAGATGTCCGGGCACTCGTCGTCGTCCTTGGAGTTGCCCAGCTCCGCCGCCGACTTACCGAGGCGCTTGACGAATAACGCAGACGGATCGGCTTCCCACGCGCGGGCCACGACTGCCTCCAGTATCCACAACATCACTGACAGTGTCCTCAACAGTACCGGGCACACCTGGATGCGTACATCAGGAAAACCGCCAGTCCACGCAGCACTCCCCCAGCGGGCGCGCGGATGTCCTGAGCTACCGCTCAATACCGCACGGGTGATCCGAGTCATACAGATGAGCGGGACGCAACCCCCTGCGTCGACGGCATCCGAACCGGGGTCGCCCGGGACGTCGCAAGGGTCACCCGAAGCCTTCAACTCTCCCGCGCGGGAGGAGCTGCAGGACTGTTGAAGGTGATGCCAGAGAAGTCCCGACCCTGGATCACCGGACCATACTGGGTACCGCCACTGACCGTGTTGGTCACCGAGCCCTCAACCAACGCTGGAACCTGGCCACGCCACGAGTCCAGCGCGGCAGCGAACTCCGGGTCAACGGCCGCCCGCGCGGCGAGGGCACCACTCAACACTTCTGCCCGTGCCGGTTCGCCTGGCGCCTCGCTCAGCGCCACCAACTCGGCCTCCCCGGGTGCCGGGGCTCCCACCTGCCTGCCGAACGGTCTCCGCACCAACTCACTCAGCGTCGCCCATGCCTGCCGACCCAGCTCGCCCCCGGCCCCACCTGCCAGCGCCGCCAACACTCCTACCGATACCGGATCCAAGGCGTCTCCTCGACTACACGTTCCCGGTCTCATTTCGACTGACCCACGGTAGAGGCGCAACCATCCCCACCGCAGCCCGAATCTCTGAACCTTTCCAGACGCCGCTCAAATGAGAGCCGAGTCGTCCCACCCGCCGCCGTCCGGGGCGGCAGACTGCACCGAGCCCGAGACGATGCCGCGCAGTCCCTGCGCGCGGCCGGCAGTCCATCCGGTGACATAGACGAGCAAACCGCTAGCAGGCGGCAAGGCCGTGACGCGCGCTTCGGTCATCGTCCTGGCCCCCATCCCCCTGCTGGCGCGCCAGCCCCAGCAGCTTCAGCAGGTCGGCCGTCACCACTCGGTAGGCGTTCCCGAGCCGCAGAACCTTGACCGGGTACTCCCCTTGCTTGGCGAGTCCGTAACCGGTGGATCGGCCGATCATCAACGCCCGGTTCGAGGTGTCGAGGTCGATCACGGCAGGAAGGGCAAGCAGTTCGTCGCCCGTCAGCCCTCGCGCCTCACGGACCAAGCCAGATGCCGTCATGATGCCCTCCCGGTAATTTATAGGTGCCATGGTGACACGAAAGATGTATCACGTAGTTGCGGCAGCGCTTTATTCCTACATACAGTGTCACCATGACACCTGATCAATGGCCGACAGCGTTCACCGGTCGGATCGCCCAGCGCTTGCGGGACGCGCGCAAGGCCGCCGGCCTCACCATGGCCGAAGTCGCCCAGGGCTGCGCCGACCGCGGCTTGCCGGAGTTCACCGAGCACTCCATGAAGAACCTGGAGTCCGGGCGCAAGACGAGCAT
>NZ_JAVFVX010000286.1:0-1877 GCF_033441795.1 Streptomyces sp. ADMS
CCTGCACACGGTCATGCACAGCGCCGCGGAGGAGATCCGCGCCGGCCGTCTCACCGCCGACCGCGCCGCCGACCACATCACCGCCACGGTGCTCGCCGCCTTCACGCCCCCAGGCCAACCGGTACCCGAGACCGGTGGTGGAGCGTGACGCCGACGGCCCTCGCGAAGAGCTAGGCACGGGAGAAGAGTCGTCAGCCGCCGGAGGTTGACAGCCACTGACGCGCCGCCTGTGGCTGAGGCGGTGCGGCTACTGATAGTTGGATCTGCTCAGAGTGCAGCACCCCGCACGGTGGGTGTGCCCGTATTGTCGGCATGACCGGCAGCACCTGATCGAGTCGCCGCCCCGCTGGGCGGCTCCTCGTGTTGCTCGTGCTGGTTGTGCTGACCGGTGTCCTGGGCATGCACACCCTGCCCCTCGGCGCGGCGCCCGCGCCTGAGCGCGCCATGGCCATGGCCCCCAGCCCTGCTACGGAGCGGGCGAGCGGCGTTCCTGATCGCCACCCCGCTCAACAAGTGGATGATCGGCCGCGGGAAGGGCCACGTCGTCCACGCCCACCGCTGGCCCAGCCCTGTCGGGAGTACCTCCTCTGAGTCCATGGCTCCGGCTCGATTGCGTGCCCTACAGCGGGTGCGGGTGCTCATGTGAGGAGGCGGTGGAGCGCCACTCCCGGACGATCGGCCCAGGTGAGTGACAGTTGTTCCTGCGAAGGGGTCCGGCTGTCTCGGGCCGAGCAGTGGCAGGTCGCCCAGCAAGTCGCCCTTTGTGTACGCGACTTGATTACCATTTGCTCGACATGTGACGCAGGTCACCGAAAGTGCGTCTCGCCATTTGAGGCGATCCCGCACTGTAGTGCTTCGACTCGCACCCGCGGGGACCTTGAAGGTCCCATTAACCTCGACTTAGGGCACGCGGAGGGCACGGAACCCTCGAATTGGTCTAGATGACAAACAAACCCCAGGCCGCTGACCTGGGGTTTCTCTCTGGAGCGGGTGACGAGAATCGAACTCGCACTCTCAGCTTGGGAAGCTGCGGGCATTGAGGGCTGATCCCGACCCTGACCTGGTGAAACGGTGATGGTTGGGCCCTCTCGGACTCGGGCCCTTTCCCCGTGGCTCCCTGCTGATCCCCGCCCCATCTGGTGCGCTTGTGGTGCACACCTGGTGCGCAGTCGTGAGCTTCAGCCCCGAGTGACTGAGCGTTGCGACCACCTGTGCCACTGGCCCGTGAGGAGGCGGTTGCACCCCATGAGGAGGGCGAAGCACAGAGCCAGCAGGGCCAGTGCCTTGAACAGGTCGACGCTCAGGCCACGATGGGACACGACGAGGATCCCACTCGCTAGACAGAGAATGACGATGGCGAGAGTGAGGACGAACGCGAAAAACACAATCAGCGGACGCAGTGCACTCATGCTCGCCTTCCTCGACAACGGTCACCTGATCCCATCAAGTCGGCACCCTAACAGCCGAGTTGCTGCGGCTGACTCCTTGTTGTGGCTTGCGAACGGGGTTCTGGCCTCACCCATCGAAAGTCAGCCACGACGGAGGGTTCGCCGACTGATCAGGCGCGCGTGTGTCTCGCTGCATCCCCACCGGCCTCAGCCACGCTGCCATGCCGTCGACCAGAGCAAGCCGCGACGGCCGTCCCGTTAAGGTGACTCGGCTCGGGGCACCTCAAGCTTCCAACTTGGCGAGTTCGGGGCTTGGGGGTAGTTGGCAGTGCCAGAGCTTCGTCAGCTGCCCATCGGCCCCTCTGATGCTTCCCGTGGTTCCCCACCTGATCTGGCACGGGTCTACACGGATCCATCAGATGTTCCGAGCGACTCGGAAGATTTCAAGTCCAGTGAGACGGTCGTGACGCTATGAGGTTTGTGGTGCGG
>NZ_JAVFVX010000287.1:0-1859 GCF_033441795.1 Streptomyces sp. ADMS
GCCTACGAGGTCTTCTCCCACGGCACCGACACCGGCGCCCTCAAGGTCGTACTGCACCGCGAGCAAGAGCACCCCAGCCGATGACCGGCCACGACGCGGCCCTGCGGCTTCATCGGGTTCTCCCGGACCCTCCGCCCGCGCCGTTCGGCCCTACCGCGGCTGGGCGGGTCGTGGTGCCGTGGAAGTGAGCCGAGGGCATCTGATGGGACGCGGCGAAGCGGAGAGAGACCGTGCACCGCGCAATCCGGGTCCGCGAGAAGCGGGCGGCCCTCGGCTCCACACATGCCGGGAGGCCGCCGCGGCCGGTCGGACCGGCGGCCAGCGGCCCCTGGGCCCCGAGCCGCCGGGGAGCTGCCCCATCGGCCAGGCCGCGACCTCGGACGCCACCGACCCGTACGTCCCACCGGAGAGCGGGGCGTCCGCCCGCAAGTGCGGCCCGGTCCCGACTCGGCGACTCTGGAGAGAGGCAGGCGTCGGGCGCGCCCACGTGCCGGTCGACCGCCTCGTGTGCGATGTTCAGCCCACCGCCAGGCAGCCCGGTCAGAGCGGTGCGCGCCTGCGACCAGGTGAAATCGGCACAAGCCTCGTCATGGTCCGCGAGATTCGGTGAGCTGTGCCGAGGATGTGGGCGGGCCGCGGGTGTCGCGGTCGGTGTGACAGCCGCCCATCAGCAGGGGCCGGACGGTCGCGTCCAGGATGCGCTGCACGCCCTATACCGGGCGAGTAGGCGCGTACGTGCTCGAAGAAGCTGAGCTGTCCGCCGGGCCGCAGCACCCGGTGGAGTTCGGCGAGCGCTGCGTGCGGGTCAGCGACCGAACAGGGTCGGGCAGACGACGACCCTAAGGGCGAGCAACACCCCATGGGGGTATATTTACCAGGCGACGAGCCCCAGCCGGCAGGGCTCACAGACGACGACCCCGGGCGGAGGCGTTGGAGATGACAACAGTCCGCGCCGGTGCCGTCCACTGGACACGTGGCGCCGTTGTCACCCTGCTCGCCGCGCTAATCGTGCTGGTCGTGCTGGTCCACCACGAAACGGTCGCGATCACGTCCGCACCGCTGCGACACGCCGCGTCTTCCCCGCACACCGGGCAGGCCATGCCCGGCACGGCGTCCTCGTCCGCCGCCGCCCTGCCGCACGGGTTCGCTCACGCTCACGCGGACAGCCTCGACGCACCCACCCCCGCGCACGGTGTCGACGGCAGTGCCTGCGCGAATCCCGGCCCGCAGCACTGCACCGCCGCGGGCGTCGACACGGTCAAGCTCGCCCCGCCGCAGCGCCATGGCCGGCAGACGGCGCACCCGTACCAGGCCAGGCCCGGACGGTCGCCCGCCGGGACGATCAGCCGCGCGCCACCCGACCTGTCGGTCCTCTCCCAGCTGCGCATTTAGGCCGCGCCTCCGGCACCCGTGTGCCGTCTCCGCCGCCACCCCCATGCCCGCTCGAACAAGAGGACTCACATCGTGAACAGCGTCAACCGCCGCTCCGTCCTGCTCGCCGGACTCGGCGCCGCCGGCGCGGGCGCGCTCGCCGCCTGCACCGACTCCACCAGCACGCCCGCCCTGGTCAGCCCCTCCGGTTCCGCCGTCGCCGCTGCCGCTGCCGCTGCCGAGAAGAGGCGGGCCGGCACCGGCAGACAGCACAAGATCACGCTCACCGCAGCGCCCGCCACAGTCGACCTCGGCGGCGGCATCAAGGTCAGGACCTGGACCTTCGACGGCCGCACACCCGGCAAGGAGGTCCGGCTCTCCGCCGGCGACACCCTGGCCGCCGAACTCGCGAACCAGCTACCGGGCAGGACCTCCACCTCGATCCACTGGCACGGCATCGCCCTGCGCAACGACATGGACGGCGCACC
>NZ_JAVFVX010000288.1:0-1830 GCF_033441795.1 Streptomyces sp. ADMS
TGCCGCTCCCGCAGCCCTGGGTCATGCCCCGGCTGCCGGTGCGGCTCGCCGCCTGTGGCGCCGCCGACCTTCCGAGCCAAGCGGCAGGCTTGTCGGCGACGACGGCGAGCTCCGGCGGGCGGGGCCCGCCTTGAACCTCGTAGAGAAAATCTGAACGCACCGCCCTAACCAGCGTCCCGGCACGGCGGGTCAGCGGCCCCGCTCGCCGCCACCCGACTCCAGTGCCTCGACGCGGCCACGAAGGTCGGCAATCTGCTGAACGGCCTCGGCCAGCGCCAGCTCCAACGCCTCGACGCGGGCCGTCGTCCCGCCGACGGGTGCGGTCGCCTCCGGACCGTCGAGGTCATCGGCCCCGGCGACGTGGTCTTGGTGGGCGACGAAGGCGCCCTTGCCGGGGCGGGAGACCGCCCACCCCTCCTGCTTCAGCAGAACCATGGCCTTCTGCACGGTCAGGCTCGACGCCCCGAACTCCCGCATCAACACGGCCTGCGTCGGCAACGCATCCCCCGGCCGCAACCCGCCCGAGCGGATCCGCTCGCGCAGGCTCTCGGCGATCACCTCGAACGTCAGCCGCACCCCGCTGCCCGCCGGTCTCCGCCCGCGCCGCCCCACCACGCCGGCCACCCCCGCTTTCCACGCCCTCTACCAGCGACATCCGGCCCGTCCAAACCGGGAAACCGGCCCCACACTACCCGCGTCCCACCACCCCACAAGAAAGGAATCAGGAGGGATGCGCTTTCCCCAGCCGATACGGCACCGCGATGAGCCGGGACGCCCTGGAGCGGCGGTTGGTCAAACACGCCGCCACCGCCCGCGCGGAGCCGACTCTGCTCGAGAAGAAGATCTCGCCTCACGTTCTACGGCACACCGCAGCGATGCGCCTCCTCACGGCCGGCGTCGACAGCACCGTCATCGCTCTCTGGCTGGGCCACGAGAGCGTCGCCACCACCCAGATCTACACGCCGACCTTGCTCTCAAGGAACAGGCCCTCGCCCGCACCGCGCCGCTGGACACCACACCGGGCCGCTACCGCCCATCCGACACCGTCATAGCGTTCCTCGAAGCACTATGACTATGCCGACCTGCTGTCCGAGGGACGCCGCTGCCAGCACGGCCACCAGACAGCAGGTCGGCATAACCCGCAGGTCTTCATAAGACGCCTTATGCCGACGTCGGCATAAGGCATCGCCGGTCACGGTGACTCCTTGCAGGTCATAGGGGTCCAGGAGGGCGGCGAAGCACGTGATCTCGTTCGTCTTCCCGGGGACCCTGAGCTGGGTGACGGTCATCTCGGTGCCGGTCATCGCGGCGAGCAGGTGCGCGGCCGGGGTGGCGCCCAGGCGCGAGCCGCGGGCGCTCTTGCCGTCGACCGCGAGGGTGTCGGTGCCTGCCGGGTCGTGTCCGAGGAGGTCTGCCAGGCCGCCGGGACAGGTGTCCTTGATGACCCGGCGGACCGTCGCGCCGCTGGGTGGGATGCGCACGGCCAGGGCGATTGCGGTGCAGGCACCGAGCCGGGCCAGGACGTCCTGCGGGGCCTCGGCCGCCCACTCGCTGATCGCCACGAAACTCCTCGCCCCGGTCACCACGGCGGAGCAGGCGATCAGCAGTACTGCCACGAAGGGGTGACGCTTCCCACGCCGGCACCGCGGATCGGCCAGTGCCCGCAGCCGCTCGGCCAACGGGCCGATCGCACGGTGCTGACGGGTGGGCGACTTGACCAGACAGACGGTGGCAGACTGACGGCACATCGAAGCTCCGTTGTGGGACGGCGACTTGTACTACAGCCTCAGATCTTGAGGTTGTGATCGGTTCTGCTCGGGTTGTCGCCAG
>NZ_JAVFVX010000289.1:0-1810 GCF_033441795.1 Streptomyces sp. ADMS
TGAGGTCGTTGGTGCCGAAGGAGAAGAACTCCGCCTCCTCGGCGATCCGGCCGGCCGTCAGCGCGGCCCGGGGCAGCTCGATCATGGTGCCGACCGGGCAGTGCACGGGGACGCCGGACTTGATGGAGACCTCGGCGAGGACTCGCTCCACTTCCTCGCGCTCGATGCGCAGTTCCTCGACGGCGCCGACCAGCGGCACCATGATCTCCGCCTCGGGGGAGCCCCCGGCCCTCGTGCGTTCCACGACCGCCTCGGCGATGGCGCGCACCTGCATAGCGACCAGTCCCGCCACGACCAGGCCCAGGCGGACACCGCGCAGACCGAGCATCGGGTTCTCCTCGTGCATCCGGTTGACGGCTTCGAGCAGCTCGGTGTCGTGCGGGTCAGGCACAGAGCCGCGTGCCTCGGTGGTGGCGATGCGCACGGCGAGGTCGGTGCGGTCGGGCAGGAACTCGTGCAGGGGAGGGTCGATGAGCCGGATAGTGACCGGCAGGCCGTCCATCGCCTTCAGGATGCCGATGAAGTCCTTTCGCTGGAGCGGCAGCAGCGCGCTCAGTGCCCCTTCCCGCTCGGTCTCGTCGCGGGCCAGGATCATCGCCTCGACCAGCTTGCGGCGCTCGCCGAGGAACATGTGCTCGGTGCGGCACAGACCGACGCCCTGCGCGCCGAACCGCCGGGCGCGGGCGGCATCCTCGGGAGTGTCGGCGTTCGCCCGCACCTCCATCCGCCGGGCGTCGTCGGCCCGTTCCATGGCGCGGGCCACGGCATCCACCAGTCCGGCGGACCGCTCACCCGTCTCGAAGTAGCGCATCACCGCGGAGTCGACGAGCGGAGCGGCGCCCAGGTACACAACGCCCTCGGAGCCGTCGACGGAGACGACCGTGCCCTCCTCCACGATGGTGTCGCCCACGGTGAAGCGCCGCGCCGCGGTGTCCACGGTGAGTGCCTCGGCACCGCACACGCACACCGTGCCCATGCCGCGGGCGACCACGGCCGCGTGGCTGGTCTTGCCGCCGCGGCTGGTCAGAACCGCCTGTGCGGCGATCATGCCGGGCAGATCGTCAGGGGTGGTCTCCTGACGTACGAGGACGACCTTCTCGCCCGCGGCGGCCCGGCGGACGGCCTCGGCCGAGTCGAACACCGCAGCGCCCACGGCCGCGCCGGGCGAGGCAGGCAGGCCGTGCGCGAGCGCCTCGCCGACGGCCGCGGTGTCGAAGCGGGGGAACATCAGACGGGCGAGACCGTCCCCGCTGACGCGGGCCAGGCCCTCGTCGGCCGTGATCAGGTTCTCGTCGGCCAGCTCGGCGGCGATGGCGAACGTGGCCTCGGCGGTGCGCTTGCCCACCCGGGTCTGCAGCATCCACAGCCGGCCGCGCTCGATGGTGAACTCGATGTCGCACAGGTCCCGGTAGTGGGTCTCCAACGTCCGCAAGTGGCCGCGGAGTTGCTCGTAGGAGACGGGATCCAGCTCCCCCAGGGCGGTCAGTGCGACGGTGTTGCGGATGCCGGAGACGACGTCCTCGCCCTGCGCGTTCGCCAGGTAGTCGCCGTACAGGCCGGGCCGCCCCGTGGCCGGGTCGCGGGTGAAGGCGACGCCGCTGCCGGAGCCGGACCCGAGATTGCCGAAGACCATGGTCTGCACATTGACCGCCGTGCCCAGGTCGTCGGCGATGTGCTCGCGTCGGCGGTAGAGCCGGGCGCGCTCGCCGTTCCAGGACTCGAAGACGGCGAGGACGGCCCGGCGCAGTTGCTCGTCCGGGGACTGCGGGAAGTCCTCGCCGGTCTCCCGGCGGATCAGAGTCTTGTACGT
>NZ_JAVFVX010000028.1:0-74660 GCF_033441795.1 Streptomyces sp. ADMS
ACCTTCCTGCTCCGAACCCGTCAGCTAACCCGGTAGGCGAGAAGGAAGGAAAGGACCAGCCACTACATGGCGTTCACCCGCGCCACCGGGAAGCACCGTCGTCCCAGCGGCCCCAGCCTTGTCAGCCGTACGACCGCCCGCGCGGCCGGAGTCGCGGCCCTCGCCACCACCGGCGTCGTCGGCACTCTCGCCGCCCCGGCCCTCGCGGCGGAGTCCGCCGTCGAGCAGACCGGCCTGACCCCGGTGATCTCTCTCGGTGAGTCACTCGCCGAGCAGATAGACGCGCAGGCCGCCGCCCAGGAGTTGGCCGCCGAGAAGGCCGCCGCCGAGAAGCGGGCCGTGGCCGCCGCGAAGAAGGAGGCGGAGAAGCGGGTCAAGGAGGCGCGCGAGGCGGAGGCCCGCGCCGCCCGTGAGGCCGAGCGCAAGCGCCTCAACAGCTACGTCGCCCCGATCAGCGGCTCGTACGTCTCCACGGGCTACAAGACGGGCGGTGCCGTCTGGTCCTCCGGCAGCCACACCGGTGTCGACTTCCATGCCGCGTCCGGCACCTCCGTCCACTCGGTGGGCTCCGGCACCGTCGTCGAGGCGGGGTGGGGCGGCGCCTACGGCAACAACATCGTGATCAAGATGATTGATGGTACGTACACCCAGTATGGTCATCTGTCGTCCATCAACGTCTCCGTCGGTCAGACGGTCACCCCGGGCCAGCAGATTGGCCTCGCCGGGGCCACCGGCAACGTCACCGGTGCGCACCTCCACTTCGAGGCCCGCACGACCGCGGAGTACGGCTCCGACATCAACCCCGTCGCCTACCTCCGCTCGCACGGCGTGAACGTCTGACGACCGCACGCACCACGCGACGTGGCCCCGGCTCCCCGAGTCGGGGCTTTCGTCGTTTTGGAGGGTGGTGTGTCCAAAAAATATCCATGGATTCCGGCCTGCCATCGGAAATTCCGGTTCTCTGCAATAGAGTCACGGAACACACGTCAATCGTCGACGTTTCACGGGGATTAAAGCGGAGGTCGGACATGCGTATTCCGGCGCACTCGGTATGCACGGCGATCCGGGACGACATCGTCGCCGGTGTCTACGAGCGCGGCAGCCGGCTCACCGAGGAATTGCTCGCGCGCCGGTACGGCGTCTCGCGCGTTCCCGTCCGCGAGGCCTTGCGCACCCTGGAGGCCGAGGGCTTCGTGGTGACCCGGCGGCACGCGGGCGCCTGTGTCGCGGAGCCCACCGAGCAGGAGGCGTCCGACCTGCTGGAGATGCGCATGCTCCTGGAGCCGCTGGGTGCCTCCCGGGCCGCCCAGCGGCGTACCGAGGCCCACCTGAAGGTGCTGCGGGGCCTGGTCAGGCTGGGGCAGGAGCGGGCCCGGAGGGGTAACAGTGAGGATCTGCGCTCCCTGGGGGGCTGGTTCCACGAGACGCTCGCCCAGGCCTCCGGAAGTCACGCTCTGACCGCGACGCTCACCCAGCTCCGGCACAAGATCGCCTGGATGTACTCGGTGGAGGCACCGGCCAACCCTGCCGAGTCGTGGGCGGAACACGGGGCGATCGTGGACGCCGTGGCGCGCGGTGACGGTGAGCGGGCGCGGGCGATCACGGCGCTGCACACCGAGCGGGCGACCATTGCGCACCGGCTGCGTTTTCCGGGCGGCGGGGAGCGCCCGGATCGTGTGAGAACTTCGCAACATCCCGTAAACATGACGGGTCTGCGTCATTAACACGGGCGCCGTATACAAAGAGGGTCGAATTCGCGGGGGCTATTTCTGCTGCCCGTGATCGGGAATTACGAAGGGCCCGCCCGATATTCGGGCGGGCCCTTCGTCGTGCGCAGATGGTGTTCTGGAGCGGGAGTCCGCCGCCACCATCAAAGAGGAGCCCCGCGGGGCTCCTCAGACCGTCTCGGGAAGTTCCTCGAGTCCCTCGGCCACCAGCTTCGCCAGACGGTCGAGCGCGGCGTCGGCGCCCTCCGCGTCGGAGGCGAGGACGATCTCCTCGCCGCCCTGGGCGCCCAGACCGAGGACCGCCAGCATGGAGGCCGCGTTGACGGGGTTGCCGTCGGCCTTGGCGATCGTCATGGGGACGCCGGCGGCCGTGGCCGCACGGACGAAGATGGAGGCGGGGCGGGCGTGGAGGCCCTCCGCCCAGCCGACGTTGACGCGGCGCTCAGCCATGTGATGCTGCCCTTCACTGTCTCAGGGTTGTCTAGACCATTGTTCCATAGCGTGAAGCGTGCCGGGAGGCAGGACGAGACCTGCCCCGGAACCGCGTTCGAACCCCGGCCTGGGCCCGACTTCGGTTCCCCACAGACTGCCTCGCGACGTTGTCGGACGCGAGCCGTACTCTGGGGCGCATGCAGAACTCGGCGGACCGGCACGAGTACCCCGCCCACTGGGAGGCGGACGTCGTGCTGCGCGACGGCGGCACCGCCCGTATCCGGCCCATCACGGCGGACGACGCCGACCGGCTGGTCAGCTTCTACGAACAGGTGTCGGACGAGTCGAAGTACTACCGCTTCTTCGCGCCCTATCCGCGCCTGTCCGCAAAGGACGTCCACCGCTTCACCCACCACGACTTCGTGGACCGGGTGGGGCTCGCGGCCACGGTCGGCGGCGAGTTCATCGCCACCGTACGCTATGACCGCATTGACGCCGACGGACTGCCCGCCTCCGGTCCCGCCAACGAGGCAGAGGTCGCCTTCCTGGTGCAGGACGCGCACCAGGGCCGGGGCGTGGCCTCCGCCCTCCTCGAACACATCGCGGCTGTCGCCCGCGAGCGCGGCATCCGCCGATTCGCCGCCGAGGTGCTGCCGGCCAACAGCAAGATGATCAAGGTGTTCACGGACGCCGGGTACACCCAGAAGCGCAGCTTCGAAGACGGTGTCGTACGCCTGGAGTTCGACCTGGAACCCACCGACCGTTCACTCGCCGTCCAACGCGCGCGGGAGCAGCGGGCCGAGGCGCGTTCCGTACGGCGGCTGCTCGCACCGGGTGCCGTGGTGGTCGTCGGCGTCGGCCGTGCCCCCGGTGGCGTCGGCCGCAGCGTTCTCGACCACATCAGGGCGGCCGGTTTCACCGGTGAGCTGCACGCGGTCAACAACGCCTTCCCGAAGGAGCAGCAGGCCATCGACGGAGTACCGGCCCACCGGTCGGTGCGTGACATCGAGGGCCCCGTCGACCTCGCGGTCGTGGCCGTACCGGCCGCGTACGTTCCGGCCGTCGTCGCCGAGTGCGGAGAGCACGGTGTGCAGGGGCTTGTCGTGGTCTCCGCCGGGTACGCCGAGAGCGGCCCCGAGGGGCGGGAGCGGCAGCGTGAACTCGTGCGGCACGCGCGCACGTACGGGATGCGCATCATCGGCCCCAACGCCTTCGGCGTCATCAACACGGCGGAGGACGTCCGGCTGAACGCGTCGCTCGCCCCCCAGATGCCCAGGCCCGGGCGGATCGGCCTGTTCGCGCAGTCCGGGGCCATCGGGATCGCACTGCTGTCCCGGCTGCACCGACGCGGGGGAGGCGTCACGGGGGTCACGGGCGTGTCCACCTTCGTCTCGTCCGGCAACCGGGCCGACGTGTCCGGCAACGACGTGCTCCAGTACTGGTACGACGACCCGGACACCGATGTCGTTCTCATGTACCTCGAATCCATCGGCAACCCGCGCAAGTTCACACGCCTCGCGCGGCGCACGGCGGCGGCCAAGCCGCTCGTGGTCGTGCAGGGGGCGCGGCACGGCGGTGCCGCTCCGCAGGGGCACGCCGTACGGGCCACGCGGTTGCCGCACGCGACCGTGTCCGCGCTGCTGCGGCAGGCCGGGGTGATCCGCGTCGACACGATCACCGAACTGGTCGACGCGGGGTTGCTGCTGGCCCGCCAGCCCCTGCCGACCGGGCCGCGGGTGGCGATCCTGGGCAACTCGGAGTCGCTGGGACTGCTGACCTACGACGCGTGCCTCTCCGAGGGGCTGCGGCCGCTGGCGCCGCTGGATCTGACGACGGGGGCGTCGCCCGAGGACTTTCACCGGGCGCTGTCGGAGGCGTTGGCGGGCGACACATGCGATGCCGTCGTCGTCACCGCGATCCCCACGGTGGGGGAGGCTTCCACCCGGGATGCCGCGTTGGCCGAGGCGCTTCGGTCGGCTTCGGCGGAGGTTCCTGGGAAGCCGGTGCTGGTGGTGCACGTGGAGCTCGGCGGGCTCGCGGAGGCGCTGTCGGCTGCCGCGAGTACGGCACCACAGGCGGTTTCAACGGCATCCGGTGTTGTCGACGGTGCCCACCCGTTCCGCGCTGCGGAACGCCTGCCCACGGCAGAGGCGGAACGGCCGCGCCCCGCGCCGGCGCCGCGGGCACCGGCATCCCCGCCTGTGCCCGCCCCC
The DNA here is from genome assembly GCF_033441795.1 of Streptomyces sp. ADMS. Lineage (NCBI taxonomy): Bacteria > Bacillati > Actinomycetota > Actinomycetes > Kitasatosporales > Streptomycetaceae > Streptomyces > Streptomyces sp. ADMS. The sequence goes on from NZ_JAVFVX010000028.1 coordinate 4,373, forward strand.
GAATCCTGCTCCCGTCTCATCCCCGCCTACCCCGCCGCCGAGCGCGCCGTGCGGGCCCTCGCCGAAGCCGTGAAGTACGCGCAGTGGCGGCGGGAGGCCGCCGAGCCCGGCAAGGTGCCCGAGTCCATCGACGCGGACATCGACGAGAAGCGGGCCGCGGAGCTGATCGGCGGGCTCCTCGCGCGCGGGCAGGGGCTCACCCTCGGTACGGACGAGACGTACGAGCTGCTCGGGACGTACGGCATCCCGGTCCGCAGGGCCCTGCCCGCCCCGAGCCCCGACGCCGCCGCGGCCGCCGCGCGGACCATCGGTTACCCCGTCGCCCTCAAGGCCACCGCCCCGCACCTGCGGCACCGCGCCGACCTGGGCGGCGTACGCCTGGATCTCGCGGACGAGGAGCAACTGCGGCGGGCGTACGCGGAACTGACCGCCCTCTTCGGGGACCCGGACGAGGTGCGGCCCGTGGTGCAGGGGATGGCATCGCGGGGAGTCGACACCGTTGTACGGGCGGTCATCGACCCGGCGGCCGGCGCGGTGCTCTCCTTCGGGCTCGCCGGGCCCGCCTCGCAGCTGCTCGGGGACATCGCGCACCGGCTGATACCGGTCACCGACCGCGACGCGGCCTCGCTGATCCGGTCGATCCGGACGGCGCCGCTCCTCTTCGGCTGGCGCGGCTCGGCGCCGGTCGACACCGGGGCGCTGGAGGAACTGCTGCTCAGGGTGTCGCGGCTGGTCGACGATCATCCCGAGGTCATCGCGGTGTCCCTGGAGCCGGTGGTCGTCGCGCAGCAGGGCCTGAGCGTGCTCGGGGCGTCGGTGCGGCTGGCACCGCCACCTGTCCGGGACGACCTGGGTCCCAGGACACTTCCTGTGTACTGAGCGGTGCCTCGCAGTCAGTGGGCCCCCGTAAGATGGGCACATGGCCAAGACCAGTACGTCGACCCAGGGGCTGCGAGCGGCGATCGAGCGCAGCGGCTACTACCCGGCCCTCGTGGCCGAGGCGGTGGAAGCCGCGATCGGCGGCGACTCCATCCGGTCGTACCTGGTCCACCAGGAGACGACATTCGACGCGAACGAGGTGCGTCGGCACGTGACCGTGCTCGTCCTCACGGGCAACCGTTTCATCGTCAGCCACACCGACGAGCAGGCTGAGGACACCACCTCTCCGACGCCGTACGCCACCACGTCCACAGAATCCGTGAAGCTGGGCCGGATCTCGTCCGTCGTCGTCAGCAGGGTCGTCGCCAACCCGGAGTCGTACACGCCGGGCACGCTGCCCCGCGAGGTCGTCCTGACCATCGGCTGGGGCGCCGTCTCCCGCATCGACCTGGAGCCTGCCGCCTGCGGGGACCCCAACTGCGAGGCGGACCACGGCTACACCGGCAGCTCGACGGCGGACGACCTGAGCCTGCGTGTCAGCGAGGCAGGTGACGGCCCGGAGACGGTCCGCCAGGCCCTCGTCTTCGCGCAGGCCCTCTCGGAGGCGACCGCGGACGTCGCCCGCTGATGGCGCAGCCCACCGCCTGGGACCACCCGGAACCACTTGCCGTCTCCTCCGCCCCCGTCCCGGACTACGGCACGGGCTCGCTCGCCGACCTGCTGCCCACGCTGGCCGCCGGCATGGACGTACCGGGAATGTCCCCCACGATTCCGGAGCTGGCGCCCGCCGACCGGAACTGTGTGTTCCTGATCGACGGACTGGGCTGGGAGCAGCTGAAGGCCCACCCGGACGAGGCACCCTTCATGACCTCGCTCCTGCACAGCTCGCGCGGTGACACAGGTCGCCCCATCACCACCGGCTACCCGGCGACCACCGCGACCTCCCTCGCCTCCGTCGGCACCGGGCTGCCGCCCGGCGCGCACGGGCTGCCCGGTTACACGGTGCGCAATCCGGCGACCGGCGAGCTGATGAACCAGCTGCGCTGGCAGCCGTGGACGGAGCCGCGCGCGTGGCAGCCGTACCCCACGGTGTTCCAGCTGGCGCACCAGGCCGGTGTGCACACGGCCCAGGTCTCCTCGCCGACCTTCGAGAACACCCCGCTGACGAAGATCGCGCTCAGCGGCGGAACGTTCCGGGGGAAGCTCTCGGGCGAGGACCGGATGGATCTCGCGGCGGCGCAACTGGCCGCCGGTGACCGCTCGCTGGTCTACACGTACTACGCGGAGGTGGACGGCAAGGGCCACCGCTTCGGCGTCGACTCGGACGCCTGGCGCGGTCAGCTCATGTACGTCGACCGGCTCGTCCAGCGGCTGGCGGAACAACTCCCGCCGCGGTCCGCGCTGTATGTCACCGCCGACCACGGCATGATCGACATCCCGTTCGACGAGCAGCACCGCATCGACTTCGACGAGGACTGGGAACTGCGCGCCGGGGTCGCGCTGTTGGGCGGTGAGGGCCGTGCGCGGCACGTCTACGCGGTGCCGGGCGCCCAGGCCGACGTACTGACCTGCTGGCGCGAGGTGCTCGGCGAGCAGTTCTGGGTGGCCTCACGCGACGAGGCGATCGCGGCGGGCTGGTTCGGGCCGACGGTCGACGAACGCGTGTACGCGCGGATCGGCGACGTGGTCGCGGCAGCGCGGGACGACGTTCTGATCGTCGCCTCCGAGCTGGAGCCGAGGGAGTCGGCGATGGTCGGCAACCACGGTTCGATGACCCCTGCGGAACAGCTGGTCCCGTTGCTGCAAGTACGCTCCTGAGGCCCGTCCTCCCCGACCGTCTCGCCCGACGTTCTTCCCGTCCTCCGCCTCACTCGCCGAAAGGTGCTCAACCTCCCATGCCCGAGCTGGTGTTCTTCTCCGGAACGATGGACTGCGGGAAGTCGACGCTGGCGCTGCAGATCGCGCACAACCGGTCTGCGAGGGGACTACAGGGGCTGATCTTCACCCGGGACGACCGCGCGGGGGAGGGGAAGCTCTCCTCGCGGCTCGGTCTGGTGACCGACGCCGTTGAGGCGGTGCTGGGGATGGATCTGTACGGCTATGTCGTGGACCGGGTGTCGCAGGGCGGCAGGGTCGACTACCTGATCGTGGACGAGGCACAGTTCCTGGCGCCGGAGCAGATCGACCAACTCGCGCGCGTGGTCGACGACTTGCGGCTCGACGTCTACGCCTTCGGTATCACCACCGACTTTCGCACGAAGCTCTTCCCGGGGTCGCGGCGGCTGATCGAGTTGGCGGACCGGATAGAGACGCTCCAGGTGGAGGCGATGTGCTGGTGCGGCGCGCGTGCCACGCACAACGCCCGCACCGTGGATGGCGAGATGGTGGTGGAAGGCGAGCAGGTCGTTGTCGGCGATGTGAGCAGCCTCTCCGCGGAGGTCGGCTACGAGGTGCTGTGCCGGCGTCACCATCGCCGTCGTATGACGAGCGCTTCCGCCCATGCCGGAGTGCTCTCGCCGGACGTCCTGCCGGTCGGCCCTGCCTGAGAGACGCCGGCCGAACAGGCTGTGCAGAGCTTGTCGGAGGACGGGCCGCGTCAGCTGCCGCCCCGGAAGTCGCCGGCTCTCCGGACGCGCCGCCCGTCACGCCGGTGCCTACGCCTTCCCTGAACGTTCCGTCCGAACCCTTTTTTGCTCCCCATACGACGAAGGTCACAAGTACGTACCGGACATTTCGCGCTTCAATCTTCACTTGAAGCGCACAAGTCGGTTAAGTTTGCCTCCGCATGACTTCCCAAGTCGCTGTTCGAACCCGACAGTTGACTCGGGGTCGGAACACGGAAGGAGCTCGTCCCGCATGGCGCCGGAACGAACCCGAGACGATGGGCCGAGCCGTGAGGAGGTCCAGCAACGGATCAACAGCCTCTACGACCAGGCCGAGAGTGTCACCGGGACCTTCAACGCCACCCGTGCGATGAAGCTGGGAATACGCAGACGCGTCACCCCGGCTCCCGACACTGCGCGGAGGAGCTCCGATCCCACCCTCGACGCGGTCGCGCGACCGTGGTTCGACGCGGCACGCGCCCAACGGGGGCCGATCGTGCCGACGGCACTGCCGCCCGACAGAAGGCCGGCCCGCTCGCCCGAGGCCAGGCCCGCTCGCCCCGCGAGCCTTCCCGCCGAGCTGACCGCCCGTCCCGCGCCGGAGCTGACCGCAAGGCCCATGGCCGCGTTGCCCCCGGGGCCGGTGGCCGAACTGTCGCCCGCGCCCATGGCCGAACTGCCGCCTGTGCCGGTGGCCGAACTGTTGCCCGCGCCGGTGGCCGAACTGCCCACCGGACCCGTGGCCGCGCTCCCGGCCCTCCCCGCACCACGGCAGGAAGTTTCGGGAAGCCTCAGCACGCTTCCCGTCGAGCCCAGTTGGTTCCCGACACCTTCCATGGGTGCCGCTCCACTCCCGACGGCCGACTCGTTGCCCGCCGACATGTGGCAGCAGTCCCAGGCGCCCGGCCAGGGGACGGACGTGTCCCTCGACGCGGGTACCCCCCTCTACGCGGGCACGCTCCGTGACGGGAACTACGCACTCGTCACCGAACTCCCCCTTGAGGCGGCCCCGTTGCCCGCCGCGGCCCCCTTGCCCGTCGTCGACCCGTTCCCCGTCACGGACACGACCTACGGCACGGGAGCCTACTTCGCCACCGAACCCTTCCCGGGCGTCGGCACCAGCGCGGGCACCGGATTCGGATTCGGCATCGCGTTCGGCCAGGAGTCCGGGGCGAAGGCATCGAAGGCGGTCGCCTTCGCCCGTGCGCAGATCGGCAGGCCGTGCGTCTGGGGTGCGGTGGGACCGGGTTCCTACGACAACTCCGGTCTCATCCAGGCCGCCTGGAAGGCCGCCGGGGTTGCGCTTCCGCGTGCCGTGCACGAGCAGGCGAGTGCCGGCGTGGCGATCAACCTCGCCGACATCCGCCCCGGCGACCTGGTCTTCTTCCACGGTGACGCGGGCCATGTCGGTCACGTGGGCATCTGCGTCGGTGACGGAACGATGATGCACGCCCCGCGTCCGGGGGCGACGGTACGCGAGGACTCGATCTTCGTCGCCGGCGAGGCGGCGATCCACAGCGTCCTGCGGCCCGCGTAGGGGCCCTCCCGGAGGGCCGTCAGCGGGCCCCCTGGATCAACGAGAACATTGCCCCCTCCGGGTCCGTCACCGTCGTCACGCGGCCGTGTGCGCTGTCGTGCGGGGGCTCGACGACATGGCCGCCCAGGTCCACGGCATGGGTGGCCGCCGCGTCCGTGTCGGAGACCTCGAAGTACGTCATCCAGTGCGGCCCGCGGTCGCGGGGCAGGGAGTTGCCCACGCCGTGGATGCCGGCGACCGGGCGGCCCTCCACGTGCAGGGTGACGTAGTCGAGGTTCGCCGACACCGCGGGCTCTTCCTCGTAGCCGAAGACGGTCTTGTAGAACTTGGCGACGCTCGACGAGTCGCGGGTCACCAGCTCGTTCCAGGCGGGTGTGCCGGGGACGCCGGTGATGCCCGCGCCCAGATGCGCGGCGGCCTGCCAGATGCCGAACACCGCCCCCATCGGGTCGGAGGCGATCGCCAGCCGGCCGGCCTCGGCCGCGTCCAGGGGACCAACCCCCACGGTGCCGCCGGAGTGCCGGACCGCCTCCGCCGTCAGGTCCACGTCGTCCGAGGCGAGGTACGGCGTCCAGGCGACGGGGAGGTGGAGGTCCGGCGGCAGCTGGCCGATGCCGGCCACCTCCCGACCGTCCAGCAGGGCCCGTACGTACCAGCCGAGCTGCTGGGGGCCCAGCTCGAACTCCCAGCCGAACAACTCCCCGTAGAAGTCCTGGGTCGCCGTCATCCCGTGCACCATCAGACTCACCCAGCAGGGTGTGCCGGGCGCGTGCCGGGCGGGCGCCTCGCTGCTCCGGCCGGCCGACTCCCGTGCCTCGGTCATCGTCACTCTCTCCTCGACCCCTCGCGGTGGCCGTGTGTCACTTCCGCTGTCCGCCGCGTCGGCGGACCTGCCGCATGCCGTCGTTCGGTGTACTTCGTCCGTACGTCGGTCGTGCCGTGCCGTGGTCTCGCGCGCACGCACGCTCCGTGCCGATGCTCGCACCACCCGCGGTATCGCGTGCCCGGGCCGCGCCGACCCCCGCACGTCCTCGTCCTGAGCATGCCCGAACCGTCGTGTCCCACCCGTTTCCGCACGATTGCCGCAGAGAGTCCATCGGTCGTACAGCATGTGCCCGATCCCGTACGCCGGGTGATCGAACCTGTCCGGCGGGAGAGTAGCCCGACCTGGCCGCCGCGGCCACCCCGTGCGCAAGGATGAAGCCATGAACGCCATCATCTCCGTACCCGAACTAGTGAACGAGTTGGCCGGTTCCCATCCGCCGGTCCTGCTGGACATCCGCTGGCAGTTGAGCATGCCCACCGGGGGCGGCGCGGCGCCCTTCGACGGGCGTGCCGAGTACGCGTCCGGGCACCTTCCGGGCGCGGTCTTCGTGGACCTGGACAGGGAGCTCGCCTCCGCGCCGGGGCCGGGCGGCCGGCATCCGCTGCCCGACCTGGCGGCGTTCGGCGCCGCCATGCGTCGCGCGGGCGTCTCGTCCGGCGTCCCGGTCGTTGTGTACGACGGAGGACAGGGCTGGGCGGCAGCCCGCGCATGGTGGCTGCTGCGCTGGACGGGTCACCCGGACGTGCGTGTCCTCGACGGCGGGTTGCCGTCCTGGGAGGGGGCGCTCGACACGGACGTACCCGCGCCCGCCGAGGGCGACTTCACGCCGGTGCCGGGTGCCGTGGGGCTCCTCGACGCCGACGGGGCCGCCGCGCTGGCCCGCTCCGGGCTGCTGCTCGACGCGCGTGCGGGGGAGCGTTACCGGGGTGAGGTCGAGCCCATCGACCGGGTCGGCGGACACATTCCGGGAGCGGTCTCGGCGCCCACCAACGAGAACGTCGGGGCGGACGGGTGCTTCCTGCCCGCGGACGAACTGGCGGCCCGCTTCAAGGCACTGGGCGCGGCGGACACGACCGCGGTGGGCGTGTACTGCGGCTCGGGCGTCTCGGGCGCTCATGAGGTCCTGGCCCTGGCGGTCGCGGGCATTCCGGCCGCGCTGTACGTCGGCTCGTGGTCGGAATGGTCGGGGGATCCGACGCGGCCCGTGGCCGTGGGGCCCGGTCCGCAGTAGGCCGGTGGCTCAACAGGTCGGCACCCCGTGGGGTCGTTCGCCCGAACAGGACGTGTACGACTGTGGGGCCGCACCGGACGGGCGCGGCCCCACAGTCGTACGAACAGTCCGTACGGGTGACTACTCCTTGTTCTTCCGGCGTGTGCCGAACACGATCTCGTCCCAGCTCGGTACCGCCGCTCTGCGGCCTGGGCGGACGCCGTCCGCCTCGGCCTGACGGTCGGTGGCGCCGACCAGACGGTCGCGGTGGGCGCCGACCGAACGGGGCATGAGCACGTCCGCGTACGCGGAACCGGCCGAGGCCGCGGGAGCGGGGGGCTCCTCCACCTCGGTTTCGGGTGCCGGTTCCTCCGGGGCTTCCGTGGAGGAGGGTCGTTCCGGCACGACCATGTCGCCGCGGAAACTCGGTACCGCCTCCAAGAGGCTGGTCAGCGAGTCACGCTCGCTCGCGCTCTCCTCGGCGGCGGGCTCGGCCGACGGCGCAGGCAGCACCGGGCGGTCGCGCGGCAGCCGGGCGATGCGCGGTACGAACGGGAAGCTGGGCTCGGGGGCCGCGAGGTCGTCCGACTCGCCGATCAGCGAGCGGGCTTCCTCGTCGACGGCCTGTACGAGCCGCCGGGGCGGGTCGTACGTCCAGCTCGCCGAGTGAGGTTCGCCGGCCACGAGGTAGACCAGCAGGACTTCCCAGGTTCCGTCGTCGCGGCGCCAGGAGTCCCACTGGACGGTGTCCTTCTCGGCGCCACGGATCAACAGCCGCTCCTGCACGGCCTCGCCGAGCTGTGGACCGGCGTTCTCGCCGGGCCGACGGACCGGAGTCTTCCGGGCCCGCTCGGCCATGAAGGCCCGCTCGGCCAGCACGGGGCCCTCGAAGCGACGTACGCGGTCGACCGGAATCCCGGCGAGCTGCGCCACCTCTTCCGCGGACGCGCCGGCACGTATGCGTGCCTGGATGTCGCGGGGGCGGAGATGACTCTCCACCTCGATCTCGATCTGGCCGAGGCGGGGACGGTCGCCGCGAACGGCGGCGCGCAGACGCTCATCGATCGGAAGCGTGTACTCCGTGCTGTCCGCAGCCTTCAGCACCAGCCGTGTGCCGTCGTTAGAGACGGCCACGACACGCAGTTCGGGCATGGGGACCTCCCGGGTGGTGCCTGCCGACGTCACGTGCGTCGCTGCTTCCGCTAGTCGAGTGTGGCCTGCCCGGGTGCAGCCTGCCACAACCTTGCCGAGTTGCCCGGCGTGTCGGGCGGGTGCCCGGGAACGCCGTTATGCCACGGTTATCTATTCGCAACGCTAAGTGACAAACTCCGTCACCCTGTGCAACGAGCTCCCTCTCGGAGGTCCTGGAAGGCCCTGGACGCCCAGGCGGGAGACCGGGCCCAGGGCTCGTAACAGTACTCCATTTGGGCCACGTGCGTGGATTGGCGCGCCACCCAATTCCTGCCGGGGAGTGCGAGTTGGCTGTTCCCCCGCCGGTTCCGTGACCTTGGGCGCAGCACAGTTCACGTAAACATCAGAAACGGAACCAATTGCTTCGCTATCCGCCGAGAACTCGCCGCAAGTAGTCGTTCTGGAACAGGCGTTCAGGGTCGAGCCGGTCCCGCAGAGCAGTGAACTCCCCGAAGCGGGGGTAGACGCCGGCGAAGTACTGGGCGTCCCGTGTGTGGACCTTGCCCCAGTGCGGCCGTCCCTCGTGCGCCGTGAAGATGCGTTCCGCGGCGGTGAAGTACGCCTGGTAGGGCGATCCTCGGAACATGTGGACGGCGATGTAGGCGCTGTCGCGGCCCGAGGCCGTGGAAAGCGTGATGTCGTCCGCGGGGGCTGTGCGCACCTCCACGGGGAAGCTGATCCGCATGTCCGATCGGTCGACCATCGCCTTGAGTTCGCGCAGCGTCTCCACCAGGGCCTCGCGCGGAACGGCGTACTCCATCTCCACGAAGCGCACCCGGCGCGGAGACGTGTAGACCTTGTACGGGATGTCGGTGTAGGTCCGCGCGGACAGGGCCTTGCTGGAGATCTGGGCGATCGCCGGGATCGTGGCGGGCACGGTCCGGCCCACCAACTGGGCCGCCTGGAAGACGCCGTTGGAGAGGAACTCGTCCTCGATCCACCCGCTGACCCGGCTGACCGGCTTCTCCGGGCCCGCGCTGCGGTTGTTGCGCTTGGTGTTGGTGTTGCCCGTGTGCGGGAACCAGTAGAACTCGAAGTGCTCGTTCTCGGCCCAGAGTTCGTCGAAGGCGCTGGTGACCCTGTCGAAGGTCATCGGCTCCTCGTGGGCGGTGAGCAGGAAGAGGGGCTCCACGGAGAACGTGATCGCGGTGATGATCCCCAGGGCTCCGATGCCGACCCGGGCCGCCGCGAAGACCGCGCGCTCTTCTTCGGTCCCTTTCTCGGAGCAGGTGAGCACCGAACCGTCCGCCGTCACCAGCTCAAGTGCCGTGATCTGGGCGGCTATCGAGCCCGACTCGCGGCCCGTGCCGTGCGTGCCGGTGCTGGTGGCGCCCGAGACCGTCTGCTCCATGATGTCGCCCATGTTCGTGAGCGACAGGCCCTCGCGTGCGAGGGCCATGTTGAGTCTCTTGAGGGGAGTGCCCGCCTCGACCGTGACCGTCATGTTCTCGCGGTCGACATTGCGTATTCCGGTCAACAGCTGAGGACGGATCAACACCCCGTCGGTGGCGGCGGCCGCCGTGAAGGAGTGCCCCGTGCCCACGGCCTTCACCCTCAGGCCGTCCTCGGCCGCCTTCCTCACCGCGGCGGACAGTTCCTCCACGGAAGCGGGCGTGACCTCCCGGGCGGGCCGGGCGGTGACGTTGCCCGCCCAGTTACGCCACGTGCCGCTCTTGCCGCTCGCTGTGCTGCTCAACGGTGCCTCCCCGACGCGGAGCCGGCCTGCTCAGCCGGCGGTACCCGAGGAAACCGACCGCGACCGCGACGGCTCCGGAGGCCACCGGAACCCCGTACCCGGCGCTCGCACCGGCGGCGTCGATCACCCAGCCGGACACGGAGGAGCCGAGCGCGACGCCGACCGCGAGCCCGGTGCTCACCCAGGTCATGCCCTCGGTCAGTTGCGCGCGTGGTACGTGCTGTTCGATGAGGGACATCGTCGTGATCATCGTGGGAGCGATGGACAGACCCGCAACGAACAGCGCCACGGCCAGAAACGGCAAGTTTCCGACCAGTAGGAGGGGGATCATACTCACGGCCATCGCACATATGCCCAGCAGCCACCGGCGTTCCGGGGCTCCCGGGAGGCGCAGCAGCCCGAACACGGCTCCTGCGACGCAGGAGCCCGCCGCGTAGAGGGCCAGTACGACGCTCGCGGCGCCCTGATGACCCCGTTCCTCGGCGAAGGCGACGGTGACCACGTCGACGGCCCCGAAGATCGCCCCGGTGGCCGCGAAGGTGACCGCGAGGACCTGGAGACCGGGGGCGCGCAGTGCCGAGCCGTCCTTGTGCCGCGTGCGCGGATGCGGCTTCGGCTCGGTGTCGCGCTGGGACGTCAGCCAGAAGACGCCGACCGCCAGGAAACAGGCGGCGAGCAACGGACCCGCCTCCGGGAACCACGCCGTGGACAGACCGATCGAGATGATCGGCCCGAAGATGAAGCAGATCTCGTCCACCACGGACTCGAAGGAGTACGCGGTGTGCAGTTGCGGGGTGTCCCGGTACAGGGCCGCCCAGCGCGCCCGGGTCATCGCGCCGACGCTCGGAACGCAGCCGATGCCGGCGCTGCACACGAACAGCACCCAGTCCGGCCACTCGAAGTGCGCGGCGAGCAGCAGCCCGGCCGACGCCAGCACGGCGCAGAGCGTCGCGGGACGCAGCACCCGGCGCTGTCCGTGCCGGTCGACCAGGCGCGAGACCTGCGGGCCCGCCACCGCGGCCGCCAGGGCGATGGTGGCCGAGAGCGCGCCCGCGAGCCCGTACCGCCCGGTGAGCTGCGAGACCATCGTGACCACGCCGATGCCCATCATCGACAGCGGCATCCGGCCGAGGAACCCCGCGGCGGTGAAGCGCCTGGAGCCGGGGGCGGCGAACAGGGCGCTGTAAGGGCTGGGCACGGGGGAGACTCCGGTCGATCCGGTAAGGCGTGACGGACGCATGAGTAAGGTGTGAAGGAAGCCAGGGCAGCTTACGGGTCAGGTGCCCTCATACATTTTCCAAGCGGGCCGGGATCCCGGCCGTCAGAGGGGGGTGGCAGGATCGGAACCATGCGAGATGCGCTCGACGCCACCCCCTACGACGCCCTGCTCCTGCTCTCCTTCGGCGGCCCCGAGGGCCCGGACGACGTGGTTCCGTTCCTGGAGAACGTGACGCGCGGGCGGGGTATCCCAAAGGAACGCCTCAAGGCAGTCGGACAGCACTACTTCCTGTTCGGCGGGGTCAGTCCGATCAACGACCAGAACCGTGCCCTCCTGGACGCCCTGCGCAAGGACTTCGCGGACCACGGCCTCGACCTGCCGGTCTACTGGGGCAACCGGAACTGGGCCCCGTATCTGACCGACACCCTGCGCGAGATGGTCCAGGACGGCAGACGCCGCATCCTCGTCCTCGCCACCAGCGCGTACGCCTCGTACTCGGGCTGCCGCCAGTACCGCGAGAACCTCGCGGACTCCCTGGCCGCCCTGCAGGCCGAGGGCCTCGACCTGCCCGAGGTCGACAAGCTGCGGCACTACTTCAACCACCCGGGCTTCCTGGAGCCCATGATCGAGGGTGTGCTCTCCTCCCTCGAAGAGCTCCCCGACGACGTCAGGGACGGCGCGCACCTCGCCTTCTCGACCCACTCCATCCCGACAGCGTCCGCCGACACCTCCGGGCCCGTCGAGGACCGCGGGGACGGCGGGGCCTACGTGAAGCAGCACCTGGACACGGCGCGGCTGATCGCGGACGCCGTGCGCGAGCGGACCGGCGTCGACCACCCCTGGCAGCTCGTCTACCAGTCGCGTTCCGGAGCCCCGCACATCCCATGGCTGGAGCCCGACATCTGCGACCACCTGGACGAGCGGCACGGAGCCGGTGTCCCGGCCGTCGTGATCGCGCCGATCGGGTTCGTGTCGGACCACATGGAGGTCCTGTACGACCTCGACACGGAGGCCAAGGCGAAGGCGGAGGAACTGGGCCTGCCGATGCGCCGCTCCGCGACCGTGGGCGCCGACCCGCGTTTCGCCGCCGCGATCCGCGAACTCGTCCTGGAGCGCGCCGCCACCGAGAGCGGGCAGGACGTCACGCCGTGCGCCCTTGGTGCACTCGGCCCGAGCCGGGACGTCTGCCCGGTGGGCTGCTGCCCGTCCCGTGCCCCCAGGCCCGCCGCCGCGGGCGCCGACAGCCCGTTCGCGTGAGGACTCCTGTGACCGACCCCCTGCTGCCCGAACTGCTCCGGCTCGCCCAGGAGGCGGCCCGCCGTGCGGGAGAGCTGCTGCGGGACGGCCGGCCGGCCGATCTCACGGTCGCCGCCACCAAGTCCAGCCCCATCGACGTCGTCACGGAGATGGACATCGCGGCGGAGAAGCTGATCACCGACGTGATCGCCGACCACCGTCCGGACGACGGTTTCCTCGGCGAGGAGGGTGCCTCCAGCGAGGGCACCAGCGGCATCCGCTGGGTCATCGACCCGCTCGACGGTACGGTCAACTACCTGTATGGGCTGCCCACCTGGGCCGTCTCCATCGCGGTCGAGCAGGACGGCGAGCGGATCGTCGGTGTGGTCGCGGCGCCGATGCGCGGCGAGACGTACCACGCGGTGCGCGGCGGGGGAGCCTGGGCCACCGGGGCCTGGGAGGGCCAACGCCGGCTCGCGGTCCGCCCGGCCCCGCCCCTGGAGCAGGCACTGGTGTCGACGGGCTTCAACTACGTCACAGAGGTCAAGGCACACCAGGCCGAGGTCGCCCGGCAGCTCATCCCGCTGCTGCGTGACATCCGGCGCGGCGGCTCGGCGGCGGTGGACCTGTGCGACGTGGCGGCGGGCCGCCTGGACGGCTACTACGAGCGGGGTCTCAACGCCTGGGACGTCGCGGCGGGTGACCTGATCGCCCGAGAAGCGGGCGCGCAGACAGGTGGACGCCCCGGAGAGCGCCCGTCACGCGATCTGACGGTCGCGGGCACCCCCGGCGTCTTCGAACCCCTCCAGCGCCTCCTGGAGGACTTCGGCGCCTGGCACGACTGACCGACACCAGCCGCCGAAGCCAACGGCGCGGGCCCACCAAGGCCCACCGCCCCCCCAGGCCTCCGGGCGTGAGAGAGCCTTGGCGTCCCGGAGGCGAACGAACAAAAAAAGAGGGAGTCCCGGCACTGGATCGATGCCGGGGCTCCCTTTTTCTCTTCTACGGGCTGATCAGACGCTGGCCGCGCCGACCTCCACACCGTGTTCGGCGGCTAGGCGGCGCAGGTCGTCGAGCTCGGCCTGTTCCACCTCGACGAGGAAGTCGTCGCCCTCGTCGCGAGCCCGCGTCAGGTCGGTCTCGGTCGCCCTTATGCGCTGCAGAAGTCCTGCGGTGAATGCGTCCATGCTGCGCCCCCTCGTCCTGGGTCGTGGGTCGATGGCACGGGGGTGTGCCGTTCGGAAGGGGCGATCACGTCTCCAACTGGGTGCCCAGCGCTGCCCTGCCGGGCGGCGACGGTGCCGGACACCCACGCCCGCTCTGCGGAAAGCGGTTCGTTGTGCCACTAGGTGTCATGGCACACGCAGAGGGTGATCGCGGGGTGTAAAACCGTCCTCCCCCCGCTCCTTTCCGGGGAAACCTCAACCCACCAAGAATTCTTCCCTCCGGCGGGACGGGAGCGACTCCGGCCGCCCGGCAAGGCGTCATACGGTGATCGTCCGGAGCCCTCTTACAACCGGTTTACGGGCGAAAGCGGCAGGATGGAGGCCTGACCACACGAACAGATTCCGCCAACGTGCCGTACCGGCCCGCCGGCGACCCCGAGGAAGGACAAACGACGTGCGCGTACTCGTCGTCGAGGACGAGCAGCTGCTCGCCGATGCGGTGGCCACCGGACTGCGCCGGGAGGCCATGGCCGTCGACGTCGTGTACGACGGTGCGGCGGCCCTGGAACGAATCGGCGTCAACGACTACGACGTGGTCGTCCTCGACCGCGACCTGCCGTTGGTGCACGGTGACGACGTCTGCCGCAAGATCGTCGAACTCGGCATGCCCACGCGCGTGTTGATGCTCACGGCTTCCGGAGATGTCAGTGACCGGGTCGAGGGGCTGGAGATCGGCGCCGACGACTACCTCCCCAAGCCCTTCGCCTTCAGCGAGCTGACGGCACGCGTGCGTGCCCTCGGCCGGCGTACGAGTCTGCCGCTGCCGCCCGTCCTGGAGCGTGCCGGGATCAAGCTCGACCCGAACCGCCGCGAGGTCTTCCGCGACGGCAGGGAAGTCCAGCTCGCGCCCAAGGAGTTCGCCGTCCTGGAGGTGCTGCTGCGCAGCGAGGGCGCGGTCGTCTCCGCGGAGCAGCTCCTGGAGAAGGCATGGGACGAGAACACCGACCCGTTCACCAACGTCGTACGCGTGACGGTGATGACCTTGCGCCGCAAGCTGGGTGAGCCTCCCGTGATCGTCACTGTGCCGGGTTCCGGCTACCGGATCTGAGACTCTGAGAACTCGATGGCGACGACACCCGTCCCCCCGAAGGCACCTCCGAAGCCCACCTGGGACCCGAGGAAGCCACAGCAGCTGCCGCTGCCCTGGCTGCGCCCGACCATCCGCATACGGCTGACGCTGCTCTACGGCGGCATGTTCCTGATCGCCGGCATCCTGCTGCTGTCGATCATCTATCTGCTGGCCGCCCAGGCCATCCGCGGAGGCAACACCCAGTCCTTCGAGATCTCTGGCAGCGGCGTCAGCATCACCAGCGAGACGTGCCCGGTGCTGAACGCCGCGACCAACGACGAACAGCGCAACGCCGCGCTCAAGGTGTGCAACGACGTGCTGCGGCAGCATGCCCTGGACGACCTGCTCAGCCGCTCCCTGCTCACGCTGCTGGGCCTCGCCGTTATCGCCTTCGCCTTCGGCTATGCCATGGCCGGCCGGGTCCTGACGCCGCTCGGCCGGATCACCCGCACCGCCCGTGCGGTGGCCGGCTCGGACCTGTCCCGCCGGATCGAGCTGGACGGCCCCGATGACGAGCTGAAGGAGCTGGCGGACACCCTCGACGACATGCTGGAGCGTCTTCAGCGGGCGTTCACCGCCCAGCAGAGGTTCGTCGGCAACGCTTCGCACGAGCTGAGAACGCCGCTCGCGATCAACCGCACGCTTCTTGAGGTGCATCTGTCCGACCCGGCGGCGCCGCCGGAGCTCCAGCAGCTCGGCAAGACCCTGCTGGCCACCAACGAACGCAGTGAGCAGCTTGTCGAGGGCCTGCTGCTGCTCGCCCGCAGCGACAACCAGATCGTCGAGCGCAAACCGGTCGACCTCGCCGAGGTCGCCACCCAGGCCGTCGACCAGACGCATGCCGAGGCCGACGCCAAGGGGGTCGAGTTCGGTGGGAAGCGCGATCCCGCGGTCGTCCAGGGCAACGGCGTACTGCTGGAGCGGATCGCGCTGAACCTCGTGCAGAACGCGGTGCGGTACAACGTGGCGGAGGGCGGCTGGGTCGAGGTGACCACAGAGGTCCAGCACGGGCAGGCGGTGCTGGTTGTCTCGAACACGGGTCCTGTGGTCCCTGCGTACGAGATCGACAACCTCTTCGAGCCCTTCAGGCGGCTGCGTACGGAGCGTACGGGCAGCGACAAGGGTGTGGGCCTCGGACTGTCGATCGCGCGCTCTGTGGCGCGTGCTCACGGCGGTCACATCTCGGCCCAGCCACGTGAGGGGGGTGGGCTCGTGATGCGAGTCGCCCTGCCGATCTGAGATCATGTCGCCGACACGCGAGGATGTTCGCTTTGCGCGGAATTTCCGGGGTACTCTCCCGGCGGCCTCGTGTGTGATCGATCACAAGGGCGAATTTCCGGCCATCTACTCTCCGTGATCATGAAAGCCGTCGTAAGGCCCGGTAAATCCGGGTTTTCGGGGGTCTTGATCACGGGAAGTACACGGTGGGGGCCTTTGAAGTGCGGCATTCGGACCGTGTACGGTCCCGATCGCCATCCATGCCGATCTCTCTTGAGGGGGTCGGTTGGGTGTCGATTGAGTAACAGACCTTGATGTGAGGCAAAATCTCCGCCTCAGGTCGGGCACAAGTCCGGCCTCTCACGCGTTACCTGCGCTGAGACACCGCAGACACCCAGAGGGGGAGAGCGCGACATGGCAACGGATTACGACACCCCACGCAAGACCGACGACGACGTCGACTCGGACAGCCTTGAAGAACTGAAGGCCAGGAGGAACGACAAGTCGACTTCCTCCGTTGACGTCGACGAGTTCGAGGCCGCCGAGGGCCTCGAACTGCCCGGAGCGGACCTCTCGAACGAGGAGTTGGCCGTCCGGGTGCTGCCCAAGCAGCAGGACGAGTTCACTTGCATGAGCTGCTTCCTGGTGCACCACCGCAGTCAGCTGGCCCGCGAGAAGAACGGTCAGCCGATCTGCCGCGACTGCGACTGAGGCAGGGTCGGCCGTGACTGGCTCGACCCCTCCTTGGAAGCGCCGCTTCCCCATGCGGGGAGCGGACCAGGGGCCGCCGGACGGCCCTCACGGTATGCGTGACGACGAGCGGGGCTCATCCGGTACAGGATCGGCCTCGCTCGAACCGGCCGACAGGCCGGCCGGCCACGGGGTTGACCTCCCGGTGTCGGCCGAGCCTTCCGCACCCGTCGCCGGGCGACGGACGGACACGATCCGGGAGAAGGCCAGGGAAGGCGTCCGCAAGGGCGGCAGCCGGGCCAGGGCGAGCTTGGCGTACCTCACCGACCGGATCATCGAGAACGCACCGCGTATCCCCGTACGCGACCTCGCCACCCTTCGCAGACAGTTCCCGGGCCTCGGGCCCGAACAGCTTGCGGACAAGCTCGTCGCCGGCGCCGCGAGCGCGACGGCGACCGTCGGGGCGGGCGTCGGGGCGGCGGCGATGCTGCCGGTGCCGCCGGCCATGCCGACCGAGCTGGCCGCCGAGATCACCGGTGTGGCCGCGATCGAGCTGAAACTGATCGCCGAGCTGTACGAGGTCTACGGCGTACGGCCGCCGGGCAGTCTGAAGCAGCGCAGCGCCACGTACCTGAACTCGTGGTCGGGTGAGCGCGGGATCGACGTGACGAAGCCGTCGACGATCAACTCGGCCCTCGGCAGCCAGATGAAGCGCGAACTGCGCCAGCAGATCATGAAGCGGATGGTCCGGAACCTGCCCAACCTGATCCCGTTCATGGTGGGCGCCGCCGTGGGCGCGGTCATGAACCGGCGCGACACCAGGAAACTCGCGGAACGCATCCGCAAGGACCTGCGTGGACTCCAGGTCCCCTGGGACCGTCTCCCGGAGCTGCCCCCGCTGGAGCCGCCTGTGGACGCCCTGGACCTCGGGGACGGCCCGAAGGAACTCGGGACATAACGGCCTGCGGGGGCATGGACACCCTCGGGCGCAGGTGCGGCGGGCAAGTCTTTGCCCGCCGCCGCGCAAGATTTTGCCGACGCGCGCCGAGCCGCCGCTCCGCCCGGTTCAGCCCGCGTCGCGCGTGGCAGCCGCCCGCGCCGACTCCAGCGCCGCCACCAGCTGGTCGGGTTCCCGCGTCGACAGGTACAGGTAAGGGGTGGGGTCCGTGGGGTCCGTGACCTGGACACGCAGCGCGGTGGGGATGTAGGCGCGCAGGAGCATGAAGGCGCGGGTGTCGGCCTTGTGCGTGCGCCAGGCGCGGGCCTCCTCCGCGTCCAGGATCTCCGCCTCGCCCAGGGCTGTCACCGGAATCTTCGCCTCGCCCGCGATCAACGCGCCGCCCACGATCCGGATGCGGACCGAGCCGTACGAACTCGCCGCCACCGAGGCCGCCGCCGTGCCGCCCACCAGGCCGCCGAGCAGGGGCAGCGTGCCGAACGGGAGCAGGATCAGGGCGAAGGAGACGCCGACCAGGAAGGAGATCAGCCACCAGGAGCGGGGAGCCGTGAGGCGTTCTTCGTAGGGGGAGGCGGAAAGCAGCATGGAGCCAAGCTTGGCACGGTGTCCGCCGACGGCCGACTCGCGGGTAAGGTCTGCGGCTGTGAGTGGTACTTCCGCAGCGCTGAACCCGCCCGCCGACGCCGAGGCGCCCGTGCGGCACCCGGACGCGCCCGCGCCCGGAGAGCTCCTCGGTGCGCACTACGAACAGTGTTTCGGATGCGGCGGCGACCAGACCCACGGGCTGCACCTCGCCGCGCGTGCCGGGGACGGGGTCACGGTCACCGCCGAGTTCACCGTGCGGGAGGCCCACCAGGGCGCCCCAGGCCTCGCCCACGGCGGGGTGCTCGCCAGTGCGCTGGACGAGACGCTCGGCTCGCTGAACTGGCTGCTGCGCACCATCGCGGTGACCGGACGGCTGGAGACCGAGTTCGTCCGGCCCGTGCCCGTCGGCACCCTGCTGTACCTGGAGGCCGAGGTCACGGCCGTGGCCCGGCGGAAGATCTACTCAACGGCCACCGGACGCATCGGTGGCCCCGACGGGCCCGTCGCGGTGCGCGCCGACGCCCTCTTCATCGAGGTCAAGGTCGACCACTTCATCGACAACGGCCGCCCGGAGGAGATCCAGGCCGCCATGAGCGACCCGGACCAGGTCCGGCGCGCCCGCGCATTCGAGGTGAACCCGTGAGCCCCGCCCCCATGGGCCTTGAGCCCCTGGACGTTCTCATCCGCCGCGTCGATCCGGACGTACCGCTTCCGGCGTATGCGCAGCCCGGCGACGCCGGTGCCGATCTGCGAACGACTCAGGGGTGTGAACTGGCGCCCGGAGAACGGGCCGTTCTGCCCACCGGGGTGTCTGTCGCGCTCCCGGACGGGTACGCGGCCTTCGTGCACCCTCGTTCGGGTCTCGCGGCCCGCTGCGGTGTAGCTCTGGTGAATGCCCCGGGGACGGTTGATGCCGGGTACCGTGGGGAGATCAAGGTGATCGTGGTGAATCTCGACCCGCACGAACCCGTGCGATTCGAGCGCTTCGACAGGATTGCCCAACTGGTCGTCCAGCAGGTCGAGAAAGTCCGCTTCCGGGAGGTCGCGGAACTTCCCGGCTCGGCGCGGGCCGAGGGGGGCTTCGGGTCCACCGGTGGTCACGCCTCGGTGGGCGGTGCGAGCGGTCACAGCGGTCAGGCCGCAGTAAGCGGCACAACGGGTGGGAATCGATACGCATCGGTCGTATCCGACCGGGAAGGACAGTGACGTGTTCGGACGTCGCAAGAAGAAGGGTGCCGCCGAGGACGCGGCCGGCGAGGCCGAGCAGGTCGTCGACAGCGTCGACTCTGAGGCGGACGAGGAAGCAGCGGGCGGGCGTGGGCGCGTCCGGCTGGAGCCGGAGCCCCGCCCCGACGGGCCCTGGGACGACACCGAGGTGCGCGAGCCCAGCGAGGGCCGTGTGGACCTCGGCGGACTGTTCGTGCCCGGGGTCGACGGGATGGAACTGCGGGTCGAGGTCGCGGGCGACGCGATCGTCGCGGCGACCGTCGTGCTGCGCGACAGCGCCGTACAGCTCCAGGCCTTCGCCGCGCCCAAGCGCGAGGGCATCTGGGGCGAGGTGCGCGAGGAGATCGCCAGCGGCATCACCCAGCAGGGTGGCATCGTCGACGAGGTCGAAGGGCCGCTCGGGTGGGAGCTGCGTGCGCAGGTTCCGGTGCAACTGCCGGACGGCACGGGCGGTTTCCAGGTCGTGCGGTTCGTCGGTGTGGACGGTCCGCGGTGGTTCCTGCGGGGTGTCATCTCCGGGCAGGGGGCCGTGCAGCCGCAGGCCGCCGGTCTGCTGGAGCAGATCTTCAGGGACACGGTCGTCGTCCGTGGCGAGGGGCCGATGGCACCTCGCGACCCGATCGTCCTGAAGCTGCCGAACGACGCTCAGATGGTGCCCGAGGGCGTCCAGCAGGAAGAGCAGGCCGGCTCCCGCTTCGGTGGCGGCATGGGCCAGCTGCAGCGCGGACCGGAGATCACCGAGGTTCGCTAGCCGCATCACTTTGCACAGCACGGGCCGTACTCCTGCACCGAGGAGTGCGGCCCGTGCCGCGTTCGCCGGTACGTCAGGGATGCGTCAAGGACGCACGTCGGACCGCTTCCCGTCCCTTTTGACGACATTGTTGGACGTAAGGTCGACGCTGCGTGAGCAGCAGACACGGGAAGACAATGAGGCCATGGGACGCGGCAAGCTTCGGATCTACCTCGGTGCGGCACCGGGCGTCGGCAAGACGTACGCGATGCTGTCCGAGGCGCACCGCCGTGTCGAGCGGGGGACGGACTGTGTGGTCGCCTTCGTGGAGCACCACAACCGGCCGCGTACGGAGGTGATGCTGCACGGGCTGGAGCAGATCCCGCGCCAGGAGCTGGCCTACCGCGGGTCCGTGTTCACCGAGATGGACGTGGACGCCGTGCTCACCCGTCGGCCGCAGGTCGCCCTGGTGGACGAGCTGCCGCACACCAACGTTCCCGGCTCGCGCAACACCAAGCGCTGGCAGGACGTGGAGGAACTGCTGGCCGCGGGTATTGACGTGATATCGACCGTCAACATTCAGCATCTGGAGTCGTTGGGTGATGTGGTTGAGTCGATCACTGGTGTACGTCAACAGGAGACAGTCCCGGACGAAGTGGTCCGGCGTGCGGATCAGATCGAGCTTGTCGACATGTCCCCGCAGGCGCTGCGACGCCGGATGGCGCACGGCAACGTCTACAAGTCCGACAAGGTCGACGCGGCCCTGTCCAACTACTTCCGGCCCGGGAACCTGACCGCGCTGCGGGAGCTGGCGCTGCTGTGGGTGGCGGACCGGGCCGACGAGTACCTGACCGAGTACCGCAGTGAGCACCAGGTCTCCAGGATCTGGGGTTCGCGGGAGCGGATCGTCGTCGGACTGACCGGCGGGCCCGAGGGCCGTACGTTGATCCGGCGGGCCGCGCGGCTCGCCGAGAAGGGCGCCGGCGGGGAGGTCATGGCCGTCTATGTCGCCCGCAGCGATGGATTGACCAACGCCTCGCCCAAGGAGCTGGTTGTCCAGCGGACCCTGGTCGAAGATCTCGGCGGAACGTTTCACCATGTGGTCGGGGACGACGTTCCGGTGGCGCTGCTGGACTTCGCGCGGGGCGTGAACGCCACGCAGATCGTGCTGGGCGTCTCCCGGCGCAAGACCTGGCAGTACGTCTTCGGGCCCGGGGTGGGCGCGTCCGTGGCCCGGGACTCGGGTCCCGACCTCGACGTCCACCTGATCACCCATGGCGAGGCAGGCAAGGGACGAGGGCTGCCCGTGGCCCGGGGGGCCCGGCTCGGGCGGGCGCGGATCATATGGGGCTGGCTGGTCGGTGTGGCCGGCCCCGTGGTCCTCGCGCTGCTGCTGAGCGATGTCGACCTCGGCCTCGCCAACGACATGCTGCTGTTCCTGGCGCTCACGGTGGCGGCGGCCCTGCTCGGCGGCCTCTACCCGGCGCTGGCCTCGGCGGCCGTCGGCTCGATGCTGCTGAACTACTTCTACACGCCGCCGTATCACCGGCTGACCATCGCCGACCCGAAGAACATCGTCGCCCTCGTGATCTTCTTCGGGGTCGCGGTCTCGGTGGCCTCCGTGGTGGATCTGGCCGCCCGGCGCACGCATCAGGCGGCCCGGCTGCGGGCCGAGTCGGAGATCCTCTCCTTTCTCGCGGGGAGCGTCCTGCGCGGCGAGACCAGCCTGGAGGCGCTTCTGGAGCGCGTCCGGGAGACGTTCGGGATGGAGTCCGTGGCGCTGCTGGAGCGGGCCGGTGACGTCGATCCGTGGACCTGCGCGGGCAGTGTGGGCACGCGGCAGGTGGTGGAACGGCCGGAGGACGCGGACGTGGACATGCCCGTCGGCGACCACATGGCGCTCGCACTGTCCGGACGGGTACTGCCCGCCGCCGACCGGCGGGTGCTGGCCGCGTTCGCCGCTCAGGCGGCCGTGGTGCTGGACCGCCGGCGCCTCCAGTCCCAGGCGGACCAGGCCCGTACCCTCGCCGAGGGCAACCGGATCCGTACGGCGCTGCTCGCCGCCGTCAGCCATGACCTGCGTACGCCACTGGCCGGGATCAAGGCGTCGGTCTCGTCGCTGCGGTCGGACGACGTGGCGTGGTCCGAGACGGACCGGGCCGAACTGCTGGCCGGCATCGAGGACGGCGCCGACCGGCTCGACCACCTGGTGGGCAACCTGCTGGACATGTCCCGGCTCCAGACCGGCACCGTCACCACGCTGATCAGGGAGATCGACCTCGACGAGGTGGTGCCGATGGCGCTGGGGGGCGTACCCGCGGACAGTGTCGAGCTGGACATTCCCGAGACGCTGCCGATGGTCGCAGTCGACCCCGGGTTGCTGGAGCGGTCGGTGGCCAACCTGGTCGAGAACGCCGTCAAGTACAGCCCGGACGGGGCGACGGTGCTGGTGGCCGCGAGTGCCATCGCCGACCGGGTGGAGGTGCGGGTCGTGGACCGCGGGCCGGGCGTGCCGGACGAGGCGAAGGACCGCATTTTCGAGCCCTTCCAGCGGTACGGTGACGCCCCGCGCGGGGCGGGGGTGGGGCTGGGGCTCGCGGTGGCCCGGGGCTTCGCCGAGGCGATGGGAGGCACCCTCCAGGCCGAGGACACGCCTGGGGGCGGGCTGAGCATGGTGCTCACGGTGCGCGCGGCGGGGACGGGCGCAGGGGACGGCGCGGGGGCCGAGCTGCTGCGGCGAGGCGGCGCGGGGGCCGTGGAAGTGGGAACAACAGTGCCGGCAGAGTCGGAAAGGCAGGTGTCATGACCCGGGTGCTGGTGGTCGACGACGAGCCGCAGATCGTGCGGGCCCTCGTGATCAACCTCAAGGCCCGCAAGTACGAGGTCGACGCGGCCCCCGACGGTGCCACCGCCCTCGAACTCGCCGCCGCCCGCCATCCCGATGTGGTCGTGCTCGACCTGGGACTGCCCGACATGGACGGCGTCGAGGTGATCAAGGGACTCCGGGGATGGACACGGGTGCCCATTTTGGTGCTGTCGGCCCGGCACTCCTCCGACGAGAAGGTCGAGGCGCTCGACGCGGGCGCCGACGACTACGTCACCAAGCCCTTCGGCATGGACGAACTGCTGGCCCGGCTCCGTGCCGCCGTCCGCCGGGCCGAGCCCACCGGGAGCGCCGACGACGACGTCATGGTGGAGACCGACGGGTTCACCGTCGACCTGGCCGCGAAGAAGGTCCACCGCGGGGGGCGCGACGTACGGCTGACTCCCACGGAGTGGCATCTGCTGGAGGTGCTCGTACGCAACACGGGACGACTGGTCAGCCAGAAACAGCTGCTCCAGGAGGTGTGGGGGCCGTCCTACGGGACGGAGACCAACTATCTGCGCGTGTACATGGCACAGCTGCGGCGCAAGCTGGAGGCGGATCCCTCGCATCCGAAGCACTTCATCACCGAACCCGGGATGGGGTACCGGTTCGAGCGGTAGAGCCCCGCCGGAGCCTGCCACTGCCTGCTCCCGAGAGGCGGACGTCCCCGGGGGTACGTCGGTGTCGGTGGGCGCCGGTACGCTTCAGGTATGAGTGCTGTTCCTCGATCCGAGAAGCCGACGGGCCGGTTTCGCCGCATGCTCGACCGGCTCTCCTCGTCGCAGGAGGACCTGGAGTCCGAGGAGCTGCGCGAGGACACCGCGACCGCGGGCTGTACGCGTATCGGGGACTGCCACGACCGACAGATAGTGACGGTTACTGGTACCTTGCGCACGGTCACGCTACGGCCGAGGGCGGGGGTTCCGGCCCTGGAGGCCGAACTCTTCGACGGCTCGGCCGCGCTGGACGTGGTGTGGCTCGGCAGACGTTCCATAGTCGGGATAGAGCCGGGGCGCAAACTGATCGCGTCGGGGCGGATCTCGATGAGCCGGGGCCGCCGTGTGCTGTTCAATCCGAAATACGAACTGAGACCCCTCGGACGGGAGTAGCCGGTGACGTCGCTCGACAAGCCGACCGAAGACGCCCAGCACGATTCCAGGGCGGTGACCGAGGCCGCGCTCTTCGAGGCGTTCGGCGGTCTGCGGGGCATGATCGAGACGGTCCTGCCGGGGCTGCTCTTCGTCACGATCTACACGATCAACAAGGACCTGCACTCGTCGGCCATCGCGGCCCTGGGTGTCTCCGTGCTGCTGGTCGTGGTGCGCCTCGCTATGAAGGACACCGTCAAGCATGCCTTCAGCGGTGTGTTCGGCGTCGCCTTTGGTGTCGTCTTCGCGATGATGACGGGCAATGCCAAGGACTTCTATCTGCCCGGCATGTTCTACACGCTGGGGCTGTCGCTGGCCTACATCATCACCACGCTGGCCGGTGTTCCGCTGCTCGGGCTGATCCTCGGCCCGGTCTTCAAGGAAAACCTCTCCTGGCGTACCCGTAACCCGGGGCGCAAGAAGGCGTATGCGAAGGCCAGTTGGGCGTGGGGCCTGATTCTGCTCGCCAAGTGCGCGATTCTCTTCCCGCTGTACCTGTGGGCCGACACGACGCAGTTCGGGTGGGTGCTGGTGGCGTTGAAGATTCCGCCGTTCCTGTTGGCGGTGTGGCTCACGTGGGTGTTCCTGGCGAAGGCGCCGGCGCCGATCGATGTGTTCGCGGAGATGGAAGCGGAGGAGCGGGCGGCGGAGGAGCGGGCGGCGGAGGAGCGGAAGGCCGCGGCTTCCTCTTCCGAGTAGGGAGTGGGCGGGGGTGGTTGTGGGGTTCTCTCGCCCCCGCCGCCCCTACCCGTCCCATCCCGTTCCCGGGGGCTGCGCCCCCAGATCCCTGCGGCCCTGAACGGGGCTCGTCCTCGAACGCCGGACGAGCTGACGGTGCCCCGTCGGTCAGTTCGGGGCCTCTTCCCTTCGTACCGACAAGAGGTCCTCCAGCTGTTCCTCCCTCGCCTGGGCGGCCACGAACAGGAGTTCGTCGCCCGCTTCCAGGGAGTCCTCCCGGGTCGGGGTCAGGACCCGGGAGCCGCGGATGATCGCCACCAGGGACGTGTCCTCCGGCCACTCAACGTCGCCTACCTGCGTGCCGGCCAGCGCCGACTCCGGGGGGAGGGTCAGTTCGACGAGGTTCGCGTCGCCGTGGCTGAAGTGGAGCAGGCGTACCAGGTCGCCGACGCTCACCGCCTCCTCGACGAGGGCCGACATCAGGCGGGGGGTGGACACCGCCACGTCGACGCCCCAGGCCTCGTTGAACAGCCACTCGTTCTTGGGGTTGTTGACGCGGGCAACGACGCGCGGAACGCCGTACTCCGTCTTCGCCAGCAACGACACGACCAGGTTCACCTTGTCGTCGCCCGTCGCGGCGATCACCACGTTGCAGCGCTGCAACGCCGCCTCGTCCAACGACGTGATCTCGCAGGCGTCCGCCAGCAGCCACTCCGCCTGGGGGACTCGTTCGACCGAGATGGCCGTCGGGGCCTTGTCGATCAGCAGGATCTCGTGGCCGTTCTCCAGCAGCTCGCCCGCGATCGAGCGGCCCACGGCACCGGCACCGGCAATGGCGACCCTCATCAGTGACCCGCCTCTTCTTCAGGGCCCTCGGCGAAGGACGCCTCGACCTTCTCGATGTCGTCCGTACGCATCATCACGTGCACGAGGTCGCCCTCCTGCAGCACCGTCTGCGAGGTGGGCAGGACCGCCTCGCCCAGGCGGGTGAGGAAGGCGACACGTACGCCGGTCTCGTCCTGCATCTTGCTGATCTTGTGGCCCACCCAGGCCGACGACGCGTGCACCTCGGCGAGCTGCACGCCGCCGGTGGGATCACGCCACAGCGGCTCCGCGCCGGACGGCAGCAGCCTGCGCAGCATCTGGTCGGCCGTCCAGCGGACCGTGGCGACGGTCGGGATGCCCAGGCGCTGGTAGACCTCGGCGCGGCGGGGGTCGTAGATACGGGCCGCGACGTTCTCGATGCCGAACATCTCGCGGGCCACCCGGGCGGCGATGATGTTCGAGTTGTCGCCGCTGGAGACGGCGGCGAATGCGCCCGCCTCCTCTATGCCCGCCTCGCGCAGGGTGTCCTGGTCGAAGCCGACGCCGGTGACACGACGGCCGCCGAACCCGGAGCCCAGTCGTCGGAAGGCGGTGGGGTCCTGATCGATCACGGCGACCGTGTGCCCCTGTTGCTCCAGGGTCTGCGCGAGAGCGGAACCCACTCTGCCGCAGCCCATGATGACGATGTGCACGACCGTCCTTCCGATCCGATGTCAAGGCCCGCCGTTGTCGACCTGGCTTGAACAGGGTCTCAGACCCCCGCCCAAGCTACACACGCACGGTCGGCGGAGGGCACCCCCCTACCTGCGGCTGATGCTGCGGACGCTGGCCAGAGTGAGAAGGGCGAGGGCGACGAGCGCGGCGGCGGCGCCGATCAGCTCCGCGGCGAGATGTGGCATGGGGGTCTCCCGGGCACGAGGGAAAGCAAAGAAGCGGAAAAAATTATGGAAGGGCTCCGAAGGTCGCTGAATGAGCCTCAGACGTGCTGCGATTTCGTCATATAGCCATGAGGACGCCGTCTCAGGGGTATTCGCCTGTCTCGCATGCCGGGATTTCACTCGGCGGACCGCCGGGATTTCACCCGGATGTGCCCAGAACAAGGCCGGGAGCTTACGATCCTGTCCGTGTCCAAACTGACCGACGTGCCCAAACGGATCCTGATCGGGCGCGCACTGCGCAGTGATCGGCTCGGCGAAACGCTCCTGCCGAAGCGCATCGCCCTACCCGTCTTCGCCTCCGACCCGCTCTCCTCCGTGGCCTACGCTCCCGGGGAAGTGCTGCTGGTCCTGTCGATCGCGGGCGTGTCGGCGTATCAGTTCAGCCCGTGGATCGCGGTCGCTGTCGTCGTACTGATGTTCACCGTGGTCGCCTCCTACCGGCAGAACGTGCACGCGTACCCGAGTGGTGGCGGCGACTACGAGGTGGCGAACACCAACCTCGGTCCCAAGGCCGGCCTCACGGTGGCCAGCGCGCTGCTCGTCGACTACGTGCTCACCGTCGCCGTGTCGATCTCCTCCGGCATCGAGAACCTCGGCTCCGCCGTCCCCTTCGTCGTCGAGCACAAGGTGCTCTGCGCGATCGCCGTCATCGTGCTGCTCACGCTGATGAACCTGCGGGGTGTCAAGGAGTCCGGGAAGCTGTTCGCGATCCCGACGTACGTGTTCGTCGCGGGCGTCTTCATCATGATCGCGTGGGGCGGGTTCCGTGAACTGGTGCTGGACGAGACCATGCGGGCGCCCACCGCGGGCTACGAGATCAAGGCCGAGCACCAGGGCATCGCGGGATTCGCGCTGGTGTTCCTGCTGTTGCGCGCCTTCTCGTCCGGCTGTGCCGCGCTCACCGGCGTCGAGGCCATCTCCAACGGTGTGCCGGCCTTCCGCAAGCCGAAGTCCAGGAACGCGGCTACCACGCTCGCGGCCATGGGCCTGCTCGCCGTCACCATGTTCTGCGGGATCATCGCGCTGGCCATGGTCACCAAGGTACGGATGGCCGAGAACCCCGCGCACGACCTGCTGGACAACGGCGTCGAGCTCGGCTCGGACTACGTCCAGAACCCGGTGATCTCGCAGGTCGCCGAGGCCGTGTTCGGCGACGGCAGCTTCCTCTTCGTCCTGTTGGCCGCCGCCACCGCGCTGGTGCTCTTCCTCGCCGCCAACACCGCCTACAACGGCTTCCCGCTGCTCGGCTCGATCCTGGCGCAGGACCGCTACCTCCCGCGCCAGCTGCACACGCGTGGCGACCGGCTCGCCTTCTCCAACGGCATCGTGCTGCTCGCCGGCGCCGCCATCATGCTGGTGTGGATCTACGGAGCGGACTCGACCCACCTCATCCAGCTGTACATCGTCGGTGTGTTCGTGTCCTTCACGCTCAGTCAGACCGGCATGGTCCGGCACTGGAACCGCCACCTGGCCACCGAGAAGGACCCGGCGAAGCGCCGGCGCATGATGCGCTCCCGTGCCATCAACACCTTCGGCGCCTTCTTCACGGGCCTGGTGCTGGTCGTCGTACTCGGAACGAAGTTCACGCACGGTGCCTGGGTGGCGCTGCTCGGCATGGTGATCTTCTACGCGGTGATGACCGCCATCCGTAAGCACTACGACCGGGTCGCCGAGGAGCTCGTGGCCCCTGACGGCCCGAGCGACGACAGCGTACGGCCGTCGCGGGTGCACTCGATCGTCCTCATCTCGAAGATCCACCGGCCCACCCTGCGCGCGCTCGCGTACGCGAAGCTGATGCGCTCCGACACGCTGGAGGCGCTCAGCGTCAAGGTCGATCCGGCGGAGACCAAGGCGCTGCGCGAGGAGTGGGAGCGGCGGGGGATCACCGTCCCGCTGAAGGTGCTCGACTCGCCGTACCGGGAGATCACCCGGCCCGTGATCGAGTACGTGAAGGGGCTGCGCCGGGAGTCGCCGCGCGACGCCGTGTCCGTGATCATCCCGGAGTACGTGGTCGGTCACTGGTACGAGCACCTGCTGCACAACCAGAGCGCGCTGCGCCTCAAGGGGCGCCTGCTGTTCACACCGGGCGTCATGGTGACGTCGGTGCCGTACCAGCTGCAGTCGTCCGAGGCGGCCAGGAAGCGCGCCCGCAGGCGGCAGGACTGGAACGCGCCCGGATCGGTGCGGCGCGGGCCCGCCGAGGAGCGGCCGAAGGAACCGAGCAGGAAGAGCTGACGGGCTCGGCGGAGGCCCGGTAAGGGCCCGGTACCGGCTTGTGGTGAGCGGTCGGGTGGCGCCCACGTAGACTGGTGGGCTGTTGTCCGGCCGTTCCGTTTTCTCTCCCCTGGAGTCACCCCACCATGCAGGCAGAACCGAAGAAGTCGCTGGTGGGGCAGGAGTACGAGGTAGAGGTCGGACCGGTCGCCCACGGCGGCCACTGCATCGCCCGTACGGACGAAGGGCAGGTGCTCTTCGTGCGGCACACGTTGCCCGGTGAACGGGTCCTTGCCCGGGTGACGGAGGGTGAGGAGGGGGCGCGGTTCCTGCGCGCGGACGCGGTTGAGGTGCTGACGGCGTCCAAGGACCGGGTCGAGGCCCCTTGTCCGTATGCCGGCCCCGGCCGCTGCGGTGGCTGCGACTGGCAGCACGCCAAGCCGGGCGCGCAGCGCCGCCTCAAGGGCGAGGTCGTCGCCGAACAGCTGAAGCGGCTCGCGGGCCTCACCCCGGAGGAGGCCGGCTGGGACGGCACGGTGATGCCGGCCGAGGGCGACAAGCTGCCGCCCGGCGAGGTGCCTCAGTGGCGGACGAGGGTCCAGTACGCGGTGGACGCGGACGGCAACGCCGGGCTGCGGCACCACCGTTCGCACGAGGTCGAGCCGATCGAGCACTGCATGATCGCGGCGCCGGGCGTCAGCGAACTGGGCATCGAGGAGCGCGACTGGTCCGGGATGGAGTCCGTCGACGTGATCGCCGCGACCGGATCCCAGGACCGCATGGTCATCCTGGAGCCGAAGCCGGGCGCCCGCCTGCCCCTGGTCGAGCTCGACAAGCCCGTCTCCGTCATGCGCGTCGAGGAGCACGACGGCGGTATTCACCGCGTCCACGGTCGCGCGTTCGTCCGCGAGCGCGCCGACGGCCGTACGCACCGGGTCGGCAGCGGCGGCTTCTGGCAGGTCCACCCGATGGCGGCGGACACGCTGACGAAGGCGGTCATGCAGGGCCTGCTCCCACGCAAGGGCGAC
Source organism: Streptomyces sp. ADMS (assembly GCF_033441795.1). Lineage (NCBI taxonomy): Bacteria > Bacillati > Actinomycetota > Actinomycetes > Kitasatosporales > Streptomycetaceae > Streptomyces > Streptomyces sp. ADMS. Next base: position 34,170 of record NZ_JAVFVX010000028.1, read on the forward strand.
ATGGCCCTCGACCTCTACTGCGGCGTCGGCCTGTTCGCGGGCGCCCTCGCCGACCGGATCGGCGACAAGGGCGCGGTTCTCGGCATCGAGTCGGGCAAGCGAGCGGTCGAGGACGCCCGGCACAACCTCGCCGCCTTCGACCGCGTCCGCATCGAACAGGGCAAGGTCGAGGCGGTGCTTCCGGGCACGGGTATCACCGAGGTCGACCTGATCGTCCTGGATCCGCCGAGGGCGGGTGCGGGGCGGAAGACGGTCGGGCAGCTGGTGAAGCTGGGGGCACGCAAGATCGCGTACGTGGCGTGCGACCCGGCGGCGTTGGCGCGGGACCTGGGGTACTTCCGGGAGGGGGGGTATCGGGTGCGGACGCTGCGGGCTTTCGACCTGTTTCCGATGACGCATCATGTGGAGTGCGTGGCGATTCTGGAGCCTGCCGCAAAAGGCGCCTGACCTGCCGTTTTCCTGTTTCTTTTGTCGGCTCGACCTGTTTCGAGGCGGGGAAGGGAACAGGTGAAGCCGGACGACGACACGTGACCTGCGCATCCGTCTGAGGCGGCAGGTTGCGTGGCGGTGACGGAGCACCGTTCGTTCCTGCGGCGTGACGCACAGATGACGCACAGGCTGGAAATCCGGCAGGTCCCTGAAGCGCCTGGATCAGGTGTAGAGACGAGTCGCCCGAAATCCTCGTGCGCCCACAGTCGTCATGCTGTTCGGTAGCAGCCGGGCGGCCCGTGTGCCCTGTCCCAGCCGTCGCGTGCGCCGGGGCCGAGAGCGACCGCGCCGCACGCCATGATCAGGTTGTGGTACGAACACCTCCATGGGCGGGGAGGGAGATCACCTCACCTCGTGCAGGAAGGGCACCGCCCGCTGTGTCTCCGTCTGCCCGGGCGCGGCGATGCGATCGGCGCTGACCAGACACCAGGGCACGATGTTCCGGTGCAGGGACTCCCGGTACGGGAGTCCGGAGGAGCGGAGCGCCCACAGCAGTTCTGTGCCCGTCGGGTCGCCGTTGTCGACGGAGACGATGCCGCTGCCGGTCCGGCGCAGGCCGGCTCCCGCACCCACGGACATCAGGCCCGCGGAGGCCGCCGAGCAGGCCGCCACACACCGGGCCACCAAGGAACTGACCCTGGCCGAGGCCCGGTTGAAGACCGCCGATCTTGACGCGCGGGCCAAGCCCGCCTCGCCGAGGGCGTCCCGGCTGGACGGAGACCGCGGCCGAGGGGCCGGCCGCCCTCCAGGTCCGCGGCAACAGGCCGAGGTCATCGAAAAGGCCGGCCGCACGGAGGCCGAGACCGCATTGTCCGGTGGGCCGCAGGATGCACCGATGTCGGGATCAGCGGGTTCGCGGCTCGTGAACTGCGGGACGAGTGGGCCGGCAGGTGAGACGAGCTCGCCGCACCTCCGCTCATCGCGAGCCGGCCCGAATGCACCAGTCCACGATTGCGGAACGGCTGGGCCACCACGCGGAATTCCGGGTCACCTTTCCGCTTCGCCGTCCCCACCTGCTCCATCCTTGCGTAGGCATGGAAACGGCTACCGGACTGCGGCAAAGTGATCTTCATGTCTTCTCTCCCGCGCCAGACGCGGCCCCCCAGCGGGCACATGATCGTCTGCGGTGATGACGGGCTGGCCCATCGGCTGTCCGACGAACTGCGCGAGGTCTACCGCGAACACGTCACGCTCGTCGCTCCCACCCGAAGCGGTGTCGCGACGGGCACGTTGCCCACCGGCCGGGCCCGGGCGACCGCACTCTTCGGGCGGGTGTCCTCGGTGATGACGAGGACTGCGGGCACCGAGCCGGATGCCACCGATGACGGGCAGGTGCTGGAGGTGTCGGAGCTCACCGACGAGGTGCTGGCGGTGGCCGGTGTGGCTCGGGCCACCGCGGTCGCTCTGGTGCACGGGGACGACGAGGTGAACATCCGCGGCGCATTGATCGCCCGCCGCCTCAACCCGCAGGTGCGGCTGGTGATCCGGCTGTACAACCGCAAGCTCGGCCAGCAGCTGGAGGAGCTCCTGGACCAGGCCGCCATCGTCGCCTCACCGGGGCTGGACCCGGTGGCTCTGGACACCTCCACCACCGTTCTGTCCGACGCGGACACCGCCGCGCCGGCGCTGGCCGCCACCGCCATCGCGGGCACCAGCAAGGTGGTCCAGGCGGACGGGCTGCTGCTGCGGGCGGTGGAGCGCACTCCGCCGCTCCGCGGTGAGGTCTCCGACGCCGGCCTGTGCACTCTGGCTCTGCTGTCGGCGACTGCCAACGATCCCGCGGGGGCTGAGGGTTCGGACCGCAGCGGTACGCAAGCGCCCCAACTCCTGCCGGACGAGGAGGCGGTGACCGCGGCCAACGGACACGGCACGGTGGTGCTGGAAGCGGTCTCGTACAGCGGATCGGTGCTGCCCACCGGGCGGCTGGCTCACCGGGGCGCCTCGCTCGGACAGTTGTTCTCGCGTCGGCTGCGCTGGTCGCTGTTCGGCCTGATCGCCTGCGTCTTCGGCCTCGCCGTCGCCTCCTGGCTGACCACCGGCGACGACCTGGTGCACGCCACCTACCTCACCCTGCTGGATCTGTTCGCCATCGACGACCCGGCGCTGGGTGAGCCGCTGAGCCGTCAGATCATCCAACTCCTCTCCGGGCTGGCCGGGTTGTTGCTGCTGCCGGTGATGACCGCGGCCGTGCTGGAATGCCTGGGCACCTTCCGCAGCGCCTCCGCCCTGCGCCGCCCGCCGCGCGGCCTGTCCGGGCATGTCGTCCTGCTCGGGCTCGGCAAGATCGGGGCCCGGGTGCTGGCCCGGCTGAAGGAACTCGACATCCCCGTCGTCTGCGTGGAGTCGGACCCCGAGGCACGCGGCATCCCCCTGGCCCGCCGCCTGCGGATCCCGACCGTGATCGGGGACGGCACCGAGGAGGGCGTCCTGGAGGCCGCCAAGATCCACCGCGCGCATGCCTTGCTCGCCCTGACCAGTTCCGACACCACCAACCTCGAAGCCGCGCTGTACGCCCGCTCCGTCAAGTCCGACCTGCGTGTCGCGCTGCGACTGTACGACGACGACTTCGCCACCGCCGTCTACCGCACCCTGCGCGCCGCCCACCCGCACGCCCTCACCCGCAGCCGCAGCGTCTCCAGCCTGGCGGCACCCGCGTTCGCCGGCGCGATGATGGGCCGCCAGATCCTCGGCGCCATCCCCGTCGAGCGCAAGGTGCTCCTCGTCGCCGCCCTCGTCGTCGCAGGGCACCCGCAACTGGAAGGCCGCACGGTCGCCGAAGCCTTCCGCCCCGGGGCCTGGCGCGTACTGGCCCTGGACGCAGCTGCCCCCGCCGACCGCCGCCCCGACCTCGCTGCGGCCCTTCCGGCCGATGGTGACGACCGGTCTCCCGGGCTGGTCTGGCAGCTGCACTCCGGGTACGTCCTGCGGCCCGAGGACCGGGTCGTGCTGGCGACGACCAGGCAGGGGCTCGCCGCGCTCCTGGGCCGCCATCCCCGGCCGGCCGACCCCGCCACGCCGTAGACCTGTTTCCGTGGCGCTTCCCGACTCGTTCGGTGCGGTGCCGACTGCACAGGTGCGGCGGGACGAGAGCAACTGGTGTGGGCACGGTTGTCCTTCGAGGCTCCGACACTTCGCAGATCAGCTGCGGAACGGCTTCCAGTGGGCCGACATGGGCATCCTCGCCGCGACGGCGAGCGCTCTTGTCGGCCTCGGCGCGTGGCGATTCGCGCGCCGTGACATCAACACCTGACATCCGGCTCCGGGCGACGGCCGGAACGCGTCTCGGCTGGACGGTCCATGCGAGCCACCGCGGGGTAGGGTGACGGCCGCGCGGGGTTCGACGGGCTCCGTACGAAGTCCACACCAGTCCTTGACGGACTGGACGTACAGAGGAAGGCAACCGGTGGCAGGACGTTCCGCGCGGGTGCGCCGGCCGCTGTTCGCGGCCCACCCGGCCCGTACGGTCGTGCTCGCCTTCGCCGCCGTGATCGCCCTCGGGACCGGGCTGCTCGCGCTGCCGGTCGCCGCCGAGGACGGTAGGGCCACCGGGCTGGTGACCGCGCTGTTCACCTCCACCTCGGCCGTGTGCGTGACGGGCCTGGCAGTGGTGGACACAGGCACGTACTGGAGCGGCTTCGGTGAGGGCGTGATCCTCGCGCTGATCCAGGTCGGCGGCTTCGGCATCATGACCATGGCCTCCCTGCTCGCCCTCCTGGTCTCCGGCAGACTGCGCCTGCGGATGCAGCTCACCGCGCAGGCGGAGACCAAGAGCCTGGGCATCGGCGACGTACGCCGGGTGCTGCTCGGGGTGGCCGGCACGACGCTGATCGTGGAACTCGCGGTCGGCGCAATCCTCTCCCTGCGTTTCCGCTTCGGCTACGGCAACTCCATCGGCGACGCCGTGTACCTCGGCTACTTCCATGCCGTGTCGGCCTTCAACAACGCCGGGTTCGGGTTGCACGCCGACAGCCTCACCCGCTACGCACAGGACCCGTGGGTCACCCTGCCTGTCGCCGCGGCTGTGATCCTCGGCGGTCTCGGCTTCCCCGTCCTGTTGGAACTGCTGCGCCACCGGCACCGGCGCCGCACCACCGGCCGCCGCAACTGGACCCTGCACACGAAGCTGACGCTGGCCACGACCGTCGTCCTGCTTGCGGCTGGTACTCTGCTGACCTGTCTGCTGGAGTGGACCAACTCCCGCACCCTGGGGGCGTACGACTGGCCCGAGAAGCTTCTGAACGGGTTCTTCCACTCCACGATGACCCGGACCGCGGGCTTCAACTCCCTCGACATCGGGGCGATGCACGCCTCCACGCTCCTGATGACCTGCATGCTCATGTTCGTCGGCGGCGGCAGCGCGGGCACCGCCGGCGGTATCAAGGTCACCACGTTCGCGGTGCTGGCTGTCGCGATCATCGCCGAGGTGCGGGGCGAGCCCAACTCCTCGGTGCTCGGCCGCCGCCTCGCCCCGCACGTTCTGCGCCAGGCCCTGACCGTGGCGCTGCTCGGCGTCGGCCTGGTCATGACGGCCACGCTCGCCCTGCTGAGCACCACTGAGCTGGCCTTCGAGCAAGTCCTCTTCGAGGTCGTCTCCGCCTTCGGCACCGTCGGTCTGTCCACCGGTATCACCGCAGACTTCCCGGCCGCCGGTCAGCTGATCCTGATCCTGCTGATGTTCATCGGCCGCCTGGGCCCGGTCACCCTGGTCTCGGCGCTGGCCCTGCGCGAGCGCAAACGCCGCTACGAACTGCCCGAGGAGCGACCCGTCATTGGCTAACTACCTGCACTCCCTGCGCCGGCGCCGCCGCAAGCGTCCGGCCGGCCAGCACGCCCAGACCGCCGGCGACCAGCGGGTCGCGGTCATCGGCCTCGGTCGCTTCGGCTCCTCTCTCGCCAACGAGTTGATGCGGCGCGGCTGGGACGTCCTGGGCATCGATACCGACGCCCGCCTGGTGCAGAGGATGAGCGACGGCCTGACCCACTCGGTGGTCGCCGACTGCACCGACCCGGAGGTGCTGCACCAGCTCGGGGTGCACGAGTTCACCAGTGCGGTGGTCGGCATCGGCACCGACATCGAGGCCAGCATCCTCATCGCCTCCAACCTGCTGGAGGCCGAGGTGCCCAACATCTGGGCCAAGGCCATCAGCCGTCAGCACGGCCAGATCCTCGAACGCCTCGGTGTCCACCATGTCGTCCTGCCCGAGCACGAGATGGGGGAACGCGTCGCCCACCTGGTCACCGGGCGGATGCTGGACTTCATCGAGTTCGACGACGACTACGCCCTGGTCAAGACCGTCGCCCCGGACATCGCCACCGGCGTCCCGCTCGGCCAGAGCCAGGTGCGTACCAAGTACGGCATCACGGTCGTCGGCATCAAACGCCCCGGCGAGGACTTCACCTACGCCACCGCCGAAACGGTCGTCCAGAAGGGCGACGTCATCGTGGTCACCGGCAAGACCCGCGCGGTGGAGAGCTTCGCCGAACTCAGCTGAGGCGTATGGAGTGCGTCAAAGGTGGCCGGGCCGCCGTAAGGGAGGCGTTAAGAGCAGCTGACGCCGACCGGCCGGGCGGGTTTCCTGAAGTGGTCCGAATCCTCACAGGGATTTTCCGCACCTCATCCAGGAGCTCGCGATGGCCGACGTGGCCTTCGTTCTCACCACGATCGCGGTGTTCGCGCTTGTGGCTCTCGTCGCCAAGGGGGTGACGAAGCTGTGACCGCCGAGAACGTCATCGGACTGGTCGTGGCCGTCGCCCTGCTGGGTTACCTCGTCCTCGCCCTGATCTTCCCGGAGAGGTTCTGAGCACGCCCATGAGTCCAGTCCTTGCCGACGTACTCCTGGTGACCGCGCTCATCGGCGCGCTCGCCCTGGTGCACCGCCCCCTCGGCGACCACATGGCCGCCGTCTACAGCTCCGAGAAGCACCTGCGCGTCGAGAAGTGGATCTACCGCTCGGTGGGTGCGAACCCGGACGCGGAGATGCGCTGGCCCGCCTATCTGCGCGGCGTCCTCGCCTTCTCCGCGGTCGGCGTGATCTTCCTGTACGTGCTCCAGCGGGTGCAGGACAAACTGCCGCTGTCGCTCGGCTTCGAGCCGATCACCCCGGACCAGGCGTTCAACACGGCCATCTCGTTCGTGTCGAACACCAACTGGCAGTCGTACTCGGGTGAGACGGCCATGAGCCATGTCACCCAGACCGCCGGACTGGCCGTGCAGAACTTCGTGTCGGCGGCCGTCGGCATCGCCGTCGCCGTGGCGCTGGTGCGCGGCTTCGCCCGGTCCCGCACCGGCGACCTGGGCAACTTCTGGACGGACCTGGTGCGCGGCGTCGTCCGCATACTGCTGCCGCTCTCCCTGGTCGCCGCCGTGCTCCTGATCGCCGCCGGTGCCATCCAGAACTTCGGCGACATCCACACCATCACCACCCTGACCGGCGACAAGCAGGCCATCAGCCCCGGCGCGGTCGCCTCGCAGGAGGCCATCAAGGACGTGGGGACGAACGGCGGCGGCTTCTTCAACGCCAACAGCGCCCACCCCTTCGAGAACCCCAACGGCTTCACCAACCTGCTGGAGATCTTCCTGCTGCTGCTGATCCCGTTCTCCCTGCCGCGCACCTTCGGCAAGATGGTCGGCAACGTCAGGCAGGGCTACGCCATCGTCGCGGCGATGGGGATCATCTGGTTCCTCGGCGTGGTCGCGGTGACCTGGATCGAGTACGCCCATCCGGGCACCGCCTCGCAGATCGCGGGCGGTTCGATGGAGGGCAAGGAGCAGCGCTTCGGCGAGGGCCCGTCCTCCCTCTTCGCGGTCTCGACCACCATGACTTCCACCGGGTCGGTCAACTCCTTCCACGACTCCTACCAGGGGCTGTCCGGCGGGGTTCTGCTGCTCGGCATGATGCTGGGCGAGATCGCGCCCGGCGGTGTCGGCTCCGGTCTCTACGGCATGCTGATCATGGCCGTCATCGCGGTGTTCCTCGCCGGGCTCATGGTCGGCCGTACGCCCGAGTACCTGGGCAAGAAGATCGGCGCCCGCCAGATCAAGCTGGCCGCCTGCTACATCCTCATCACCCCGGCCCTGGTGCTGATCGGCACCGCGGTGGCGATTGCCCTGCCGGACGGCAAGGAAGCCATGACCAACATCGGCGCGCACGGCTTCTCCGAGGTTCTCTACGCCTACACCTCGGCCTCCAACAACAACGGTTCCGCCTTCGCGGGCTTCGGCGCCGACACCCCGTTCTTCAACACGACACTGGGCCTGTGCATGGCCCTGGGCCGGTTCCTGCCGATGGTGTTCGTGCTGGCACTGGCGGGCTCGCTGGCCGAGCAGAAGCCCGTCCCGGAGACAGCGGGCACACTGCGCACCGAGAAGCCGCTGTTCACCGGCTTGCTGGTGGGCGCGATCATGATCATCACCGGTCTGACGTTCTTCCCGGCCCTCGCGCTGGGCCCGCTCGCCGAGGGGCTGGCGGCATGACCACCAACACCAAGAAGCAAGAGGACCCGATGTCCACGGTTACCCCGACCCGGGCACCGCACCAGGACGTACCGACCGGACACAAGCGCCCCGAGGGCCGCGTCGGCGCGGGCCTGTTCGATCCGAAGCAACTGGTGAAGTCGCTGCCGGACGCCCTCCGCAAGCTCGACCCGCGGGTGATGGTCAAGTCCCCCGTCATGTCCGTGGTGCTGGTCGGCTCGGTGGTCACCACCGTGCTGGCTGTCACGACCCCGGGCGACTGGTTCGGCTGGGCCATCACCGCCTGGCTCTGGCTCACCGTGATCTTCGCCAACCTGGCGGAGGCGGTCGCCGAGGGCCGAGGCAAGGCGCAGGCCGACACTCTGCGCAAGGCCAAGACCGACACCGTCGCCCGCCGGCTCGCCGGAGACGTCGAGGAGCGGGTGCCGGGCACAGAGTTGAAGATCGGCGACCTGGTCGTCTGCGAGGCCGGCGACATCATTCCCGGCGACGGTGACGTCGTCGAGGGTGTCGCGAGCGTCGACGAGTCGGCCATCACCGGTGAGTCGGCGCCCGTGATTCGTGAGTCCGGTGGTGACCGGTCCGCCGTCACGGGCGGTACGAAGGTCCTCTCCGACCGGATCGTCATCAAGATCACGACGAAGCCCGGTGACACCTTCATCGACCGCATGATCAGTCTGGTCGAGGGTGCGGCCCGGCAGAAGACGCCGAACGAGATCGCGCTCAACATTTTGCTCGCCTCGCTGACCATCGTCTTCCTGCTCGCGGTGGTGACACTGAAGCCGTTCGCGATCTACGCGGGCGCCGACAGGCAAACGTCGATGATCGTGCTCACCGCGCTGCTGGTCTGCCTGATCCCGACCACGATCGGCGCGCTGCTCTCGGCGATCGGGATCGCGGGCATGGACCGGCTGGTGCAGCGCAATGTGCTGGCCATGTCGGGGCGGGCGGTCGAGGCCGCCGGTGACGTGTCGACCCTCCTGCTCGACAAGACCGGCACGATCACGCTCGGCAACCGCCAGGCCGCCGAGTTCGTGCCGGTGCGCGAGACGACGGAGGCCGAGGTCGCCGACGCCGCCCAGCTGTCGTCGCTGGCCGACGAGACTCCCGAAGGCCGCTCCATCGTCGTACTCGCCAAGGGGAAGTACGGGCTGCGCGAGCGCCACCAGGGGGAGCTGGCCGGCGCCGAGTGGATCGCCTTCACCGCTCAGACCCGGATGTCCGGAGTGGATGCCGACGGGCGCAAGGTCCGCAAGGGCGCGGCCGGTTCGGTCATCGCCTGGGTGCGGGAGCGGGGCGGTGAGGTCGCCGAGGACGCGGACACCATCGCCGGCCGCATCTCCGAGGCCGGCGGCACGCCCCTGCTGGTCGCGGTCGAGGACGACCAGGGCGCCCGTGTCCTGGGTGTCATCCACCTCAAGGACGTCGTCAAGGACGGCATGCGGGAGCGGTTCGAGGAGCTGCGCCGCATGGGCATCAAGACGATCATGATCACGGGCGACAACCCGCTGACCGCCAAGGCGATCGCGGACGAGGCCGGGGTCGACGACTTCCTCGCGGAGGCGACCCCCGAGGACAAGATGGCGCTCATCAAGCGGGAGCAGGCGGGCGGCAAGCTGGTCGCGATGACCGGCGACGGCACGAACGACGCGCCCGCGCTCGCGCAGGCGGACGTCGGCGTGGCGATGAACACGGGTACGTCGGCCGCCAAGGAGGCCGGCAACATGGTCGACCTCGACTCCAACCCGACCAAGCTGATCGAGATCGTCGAGATCGGCAAGCAACTCCTCATCACCCGGGGCGCGTTGACGACGTTCTCCATCGCCAACGACGTCGCCAAGTACTTCGCGATCATCCCGGCGATGTTCGCCGTCGCCTACCCGTCGCTCGACAGGCTCAACATCATGGGCCTGGCGTCTGCGGAGTCGGCGATCCTCTCCGCCGTCATCTTCAACGCGTTGATCATCATCGCGCTCGTACCGCTCGCCCTGCGCGGTGTGCGGTACCGGCCGATGAGCGCGGACAAGATGCTCCGCCGCAACCTCGGCATCTACGGACTGGGCGGACTGATCGCCCCGTTCATCGGCATCAAGATCATCGACGTACTCATCTCGCTGATCCCCGGGATCGGATGAAGGACATGAACACTTCTGTGGTGAACACCGCGCGGATGCTCTGGGCCGCGCTACGCATGCTGCTCGTCCTCACCGTGGTGACCGGCGTCGTCTACCCGCTGGTGGTGACCGGTATCGGGCAGGTCGCCTTCCACGACAAGGCCAACGGCTCGATGACCGAGGTCGACGGGAAGGAGGTCGGATCGAAGCTGATCGGCCAGAGCTGGAACATCAAGGGCACCGCCAAGCCGGACCCGAAGTGGTTCCAGGGCCGCCCCTCCAACAGCGGCTACGACCCGCTGGCCACCGGTTCCAGCCAGCTGGGCGCCAGTGACCCGACCCTGCTCAGGAACGTCAGGGCGGCGAAGCAGCAGGTCGCCGAGTTCAACGGCGTCCCCGAGTCCGAGGTGCCCGTCGACGCGGTCACCGGCTCGGCCTCCGCCATCGACCCGGACGTCTCCCCGCAGTACGCGGAGATCCAGGTCAAGCGGGTCGCCGAGGCCAACGGGCTGTCCGTCGCCCAGGTCGAGAAACTGGTCGACGACCATACCCAGGACCGTACGCTCGGCTTCCTCGACCAGCCGCGCGTCAACGTCCTCGAACTCAACATCGCGCTCAGGGAACTGGCCAGGAACTGATGGCCTTGGCAGGAAGGACCGCGACCGAGGGCCGGTGGGCCGGGAGACCCCGACGCATCAGCCCCCGGCGCGGCTCCGAATGCCCGCCCCCGTCCACCGGAGACAGGAAGGCCGCACACCGATGACCCGGGTGCTGGTGGTGGAGGACGATCCACGGCTCGTGCGAGCCCTCGTGATCAACATGCAGGCCCGGCAGTACGGAGTGGACGCGGCGCCGGACGGCACCACGGCCCTCCGGCTCGCCGCCGCGCGCCGGCCCGACGTGGTCGTGCTCGACCTGGGACTCCCCGACATGGACGGCGTCGAGGTGATCAAGGCGCTGCGCGGCCGGACCAGGACACCCATCCTCGTCCTGTCCGCACGCCGCGCCTCCGAGGAGAAGGTGGCCGCGCTGGACGCGGGGGCCGACGACTACATCACCAAGCCGTTCAGTATGCACGAGCTGCTGGCCCGGCTGCGGGCCGCTGTCCGCCGCACCGAGACCGTGTCACTGGCCCCCGAGACGACGGTCGTGACGACCGACGACTTCACCGTCGACCTGCTGGCCAAGAAGGCCGGCCGTGGCGGCCGGGACATCCGGCTGACCCCCACGGAGTGGCACCTGCTGGAGACCCTCGTCTGCAACCCCGGCCGCCTGGTGACACAGAAGGAGCTGCTCCAGGAGGTCTGGGGCCCCACGTACGCCAACAAGACGAACTACCTTCGGGTGTACATGGCCCAGCTCAGGCGCAAACTCGAACCGGACCCCGCCCATCCCCGCTACCTGATCACCGAGCCGGGCATGGGCTACCGCTTCGAGACCTGACCCGGCCGGCGGTCCTCCCCCTCCCGCACGACAGCAGAGACGAGACCATGGCACGCGGCAAGCTCCGGATCTACCTCGGCGCGGCACCGGGCGTCGGCAAGACCTACGCCATGCTCTCCGAGGCGCACCGCCGTACCGAGCGCGGCACCGACTGCGTGGTCGCCTTCGTCGAGCACCACCACCGGCCACGCACCGAGGTGATGCTGCACGGACTGGAGCAGATACCGCGCAAGGAACTGGAATACCGGGACACCACGTTCACGGAGATGGACGTGGACGCGGTCCTGGCCCGGCGCCCGCGGGCGGCCCTGGTGGACGAACTCGCCCACACCAACATCCCCGGCTCCCGCAACGCCAAGCGCTGGCAGGACGTCGAGGAACTGCTGGACGCAGGCATCGACGTCGTGTCGACGGTGAACATCCAGCACCTGGAGTCCCTGGGCGACGTCGTGGAGTCGATAACCGGCATACGGCAGCAGGAGACGGTCCCGGACGAGGTCGTGCGGCGGGCGGACCAGATCGAGCTGGTCGACATGTCGCCGCAGGCGCTGCGCCGCCGTATGGCGCACGGCAACATCTACAAACCCGACAAGGTCGACGCGGCCCTGTCGAACTACTTCCGCCCCGGCAACCTCACCGCCCTGCGCGAGCTGGCCCTGCTGTGGGTGGCCGACCGGGTCGACGAGTACCTCCAGCAGTACCGCAGCGAGCATCAGGTCTCCAGGATCTGGGGCTCGCGCGAGCGCATCGTGGTGGGCCTGACAGGAGGGCCGGAGGGCCGCACGCTGATCCGCCGCGCCGTCCGCCTCGCGGAGAAGGGTGCCGGAGGCGAGGTCCTGGCCGTCTACATCGCCCGCAGCGACGGCCTGACCTCCGCCTCCCCGAAGGAGCTGGCCGTCCAGCGCACCCTGGTGGAGGACCTGGGTGGCACCTTCCACCACGTGGTCGGCGACGACATCCCAGCAGCCCTGCTCGAGTTCGCCCGCGGGGTCAACGCCACCCAGATCGTGCTCGGCGTCTCGCGGCGCAAGGGCTGGCAGTACGTCTTCGGGCCGGGTGTCGGCGCGACCGTCGCCCGGGAATCCGGCCCCGACCTCGACGTCCACCTGATCACACACGACGAGGCGGGCAAGGGCCGAGGACTCCCCGTGGCCCGGGGTGCGCGGCTCGGCCGGGCGCGGATCATCTGGGGCTGGCTGGTCGGCGTGGCCGGTCCGGCGCTGCTCGCCCTGCTGCTGACCCACATCGCGGCGGACCTCGGCCTCGCCAACAACGTCCTGCTGTTCCTGTCGCTGACGGTGGCCGCGGCCCTGCTCGGCGGACTGCTCCCGGCGCTGGCCTCCGCCGCCGTCAGCTCGGCGCTCCTCAACTGGTTCTTCACCCCGCCCGTCCACACCTGGACCATCGCCGACCCCCGGAACATCGTCGCCATCGCCGTCTTCTTCGCAGTGGCCGCCTCCGTCGCCTCCGTGGTCGACCTCGCCGCCCGGCGCACCGACCAGGCAGCCCGGCTGCGCGCCGAATCCGAGATCCTTTCCTTCCTCGCCGGCAGCGTCCTGCGCGGCGAAACCAGCCTGGAAGCGCTGTTGGAGCGTGTGAGGGAGACCTTCGGCATGGAGTCGGTGGCCCTGCTGGAACGCGAGAGCGACGTCGCCCCGTGGACCTGCGCGGGCCGCGTGGGCACCGCGCAGCCGGTCGAGCGCCCTGAAGACGCGGACGTGGACATGCCGGTCGGCGACCACATGGCTCTCGCCCTGTCCGGACGCGTCCTGCCCGCCTCCGACCGCCGGGTGCTCGCAGCGTTCGCCGCTCAGGCGGCCGTCGTCCTGGACCGTCAGCGGCTCCGGCACGAGGCAGAGCAGGCCCGCGCCCTGGGCGAGGGCAACCGCATTCGCACCGCGCTGCTCGCCGCTGTCAGCCACGACCTGCGCACCCCGCTGGCCGGCATCAAGGCATCCGTCTCCTCACTGCGTTCCGGCGACGTGGAGTGGTCCGAAGAGGACCAGGCGGAGCTGCTGGCCGCGATCGAGGAGGGCGCCGACCGCCTCGACCACCTCGTCGGCAACCTCCTCGACATGTCCCGCCTCCAGACCGGCACGCTCAGCCCGCTCATCCGCGAGGTCGACCTCGACGAGGTGGTGCCCATGGCGCTCGTCGGCATACCGGACCCCGAGTCGGCCGTAGTCCTGGACATCCCCGAGACCCTGCCGATGGTGGCCGTCGACAAGGGACTGCTGGAACGCTCCGTCGCCAACGTCGTCGAGAACGCGGTGAAGTACAGCCCGGACGGTGAGCCGGTGGCGGTCACCGCCAGCGCCCACGCCGACCGTGTGGAAGTGCGCATCGTCGACCGCGGTCCCGGCGTACCCGATGAGGCGAAGTCCCGCATCTTCGAACCCTTCCAGCGCTACGGCGACGCACCCCGCGGCGACGGAGTCGGCCTCGGCCTCGCGGTCGCCCGCGGCTTCGCCGAGGCCATGGGCGGCACCCTGAACGCCGAGGACACCCCCGGCGGCGGCCTCACCATGGTCCTTACGATCCCGGTCGCGCCCGGCCATGCGTCGACCCCTGCGAATCTGCCGGCCACGGCGACGTCGTAGTCCGCCGAGCAGGACACGTGATCCGGCATCCGCCGCGTGAGGGACGCGTCAGGGGTATGGGCGGCTGCGCGATGACCGGCCAGACCATGGTCAACGTGAAGGTCCGGCGCCCGTACCCGTCTGTCCACGTTCCTGGTTGGCGCGTTCCTGATGCTGCTGTGCGTCGTCTTCGGCCCGGTGGTCTCCGGCATTCCCATGGCCGCTCTGGTCGCGGTGACGGTCCTGGTGTCGTTCGCGACGTTCGACCGGCACTCCATGGCCCCGAAGACGCTTCGGTGGATGCCGGCCGGGGAGATCACCGCCATGGTGATCACCGTCGCGTCCGTGGCCGCCACGCACAAACCTCGCCATCGGTGTCGTGGTCTGCTCGTCACGCCACGGTCGTCTTCGCCAAGCGGGTCGCGCACCTCGCCGAGGTCACCGCCGTCATCGCACCGGATGGCAGAACGGCACTCGGCCGACATCCGGTCGCGGGCGTCGATGTCAGTGGTGACCACTAGTTTGGAGTCACTGGAGATCGGCCGTACCGGCCGACCGGGTTTTTGGGGAGGGGTGTGCTGTGTCCGCTGCGCAGGCACGACAGTCGGGGAACACGACGTATCTGGAGCTGTCCCAGGAAAGCGGCGGTGCCCACAAGTTCTACGAGGTGACCGTCGAGGGGGCCACCGTCTCCGTGCGGTACGGACGGATCGGCGTGGACGGGCAGCGCCAGACCTCCGCGTTCCCCACCGTAGAGAAGGCGGAGTCGGCGGCGGCGAAGAAGATAGCCGAGAAGGTGCGGAAGGGGTACGCGCCCGCCGTTCAGGGACAGAGAGCGGCCCGCGCCGTGACTCGCCGTGAGGTGACGTCCGCTCCGTCCACCGCGCGGGCGACCGCCCCGGTGCTGTGGCGGTTCCGTACCGGCGCCTCGGCGTTCGGTATCCATGTGGACGAGGACCGCTGCTGGGTCGGCAACCAGCACGGCAGCGTCTACAACCTGAGCCATGACGGTGAGGTGCTGGCTCACTACTCCCTGCCCGACGGTGTGAAGTGCCTGGTCGCGGACGACTTCTGGATCTACGCGGGCTGTGACGACGGCCGGGTGTACGACCTCTCCGCGAAGGTGCCGTTCGCCGCTTATGAGATAGCGGCCGAGGTGGACATCTTCTGGCTGGACATCCACGCGGGCGTGCTGAACGTCTCCGACCGCAACGGCGGCCTGACCGTCATCGACCATGAGGACGAGCTCCAGTGGTCACGCAACTCGTCCGGGGCCCAGGGGTGGATGGTGCGGGCCGACGACCGCGCCGTTTACCACGGGCACAGCGGCGGTGTGACGGCTTACTCGGCGGAGGGCGCCGGTCAGTTGTGGCACACCGCGACCAGCGGCAATGTGCTCTTCGGATGGCAGGAGGAGACCGCGGTCTACGCCGGGACGGGGCGGCGGGTCGTCCAGCGGCTCGCCAAGTCCTCCGGGGCGATCGAGGCCTCCTACCAGTGCGACGCCGCGGTGTACTCGTGTGCCACGTCCCCCGGCGGGCGGTACGTCTTCGCGGGTGACTCCGCTTCTTCCGTCTACTGCTTCACCGCCGATGGCACCCGGCTGTGGAAGCTCGGCACGGGCGGCGGCTCGGCGCTCTCCATGCAGTACCACGACGAAAGGCTGTACATCGTCTCCACGGACGGCTCACTCGCCTGCATCGACGCGAGCGAGGCCGCGATCAGCGCTGCTCAGTCGGGCACCGTCCCGGTCGCCGCGGACGTCAAACTGGCGGCCGCCCTGCCGACCTATGCACCGCTGACCACCGCCGCCTCCGTCACCACGGTCAGCGCGGCCTCCGCAGCGGGGAGCGGAGTCGTCGTGGAGTGCTTCGAGCAAGGAGGCCGAGTACGCGTGCATGTGGTCTCCGAGGGCTATGAGCCGACGTGGAACGTCCAGTTCCCGCGTGCGATACGCCAGCCCGGCACACGCTATGTGGTGGACGCGTTGCACTCCTCCTCGGGGGGCTTCTACCGAGTGCGTGGAGAGATCAGACGTCTGGTGTGACCGACGGTGCGGTTGCGGTCCTCGTCGTTCGGCGCGTCGCAACGTGCTGCTGTCGCCGACGGCCATGGACGGTTCCGTGTGGGCCGTTCCAGGCTCACCGGGGGACTCGCCGAGTACGCCGCTGTTCGTTGCCGCGAGAGCCGGCAACGGCCGTTCGGCCGGTCCCTCAGGGGACCGGCCGAACAGTGTTCCCTTCGTTCGTCAGCGCACCGCCGGTCCGTTCAGGAATCCGGCCAGTGTCCGCGTCAGGGTGTTGTGGGCCGCGGCCGCGAAGTGCGGGTCGAGGTGGTTCATGCCGACAGGGGTCATTTGCGCGGCTCCTCAGCGGGTTTGCCGCCTGCTGCCCGCCGTCAGGGCATGGACCAGCCGTTGTCGACAGCCGTGTCCGGGTTCCCTCGCCCGCCTCCGGCAGGTCACCGGCTCGCCGATCCCGTCGCCGACAGCCGGGCCCGGGCGCCGGCGCCCGTCCCTGCTCTGTCACGCACCCGGCCTACGAGGTCGGTGGCGGCCTCCGGCCACTCGGCGTGTTCGAAGGTGAAGCCTGCGTCGAGCAGCCGGCCGGGAACGACTCGGCGGCTCTTCAGCAGGAGTTCGGTGTCCGAGCGGAGCGCGAACGCGCCCAGCTCCGCCATCCACCGCGTCGCGGGCAGACCCACCGGTATGCCCCACGCGGCGCGCAGCGCGTGCATGAACTCCCGCTGGGGGAGAGGGCGGGGAGCGGCGAGGTTCACCGGCCCGGCGAGGTCCTCCCGGTCGGTCAGGAACTCGACGGCCCGTACGAAGTCGTGGTCGTGGATCCAGGACACGTACTGCGTGCCGCCCGCGACCGGGCCGCCGAGGCCGAGCCGGGCCAGGCGCAGCAGTACGTCGAGGACACCGCCGCGATCCGGGCTCATCACCATGGCGGTCCGCAGAGCGACCTTGCGCGTGGCGGGCGTCACCGCCTGTTCCTGGGCCTCTTCCCATGCCTTGGCGATCTCGACGCTGTAGGCCCAGTAGTCCGGTACGCCGGGTTCGGCGCCGCCGATGACGCCGGTCGCCTCGTCGTTGGGGGCGTCGAAGCGGTGGGCGTAGACGGTGGCGGTGCTCATCTGGAGCCAGAGGCGGGGAGGCCGCGCGGCGCCCGCGATCGCCTCGCCGACGACCCGGGCGGAGTGCACACGTGAGTCCATCATGGCCCGCAGGTTGACGGGGGTGTAGCGGCAGCTGACGCTGCGGCCCGCCAGGTTGATCACGACGTCGCTGCCGTCGACCGCCTCGGCCCAGCCTCCCAGGGTCTCGCCGTCCCAGCCGATCTCGCCCTCGCGCGTCGGCCGCCGGGTCAGAACGGTGACGTCGTGCCCGGCGGTGGTGAGCGCACGTTTCAGGACCGTACCCACCTGACCGGTTCCTCCGGGTATGACTATCCTCATGACTCCCCCTGTGGCTTGGAACGTGTCGCTGTGAGAGTAGCGCAAGTATTTGAACACGTTCAAAATTGACCTGCGAAGGTGCCGGGCGACCGCCCTGTCTCACCTGCCGGGCGATCTTCGTCGCATCCCCCCAGAAGGCGCTCCGGGGACCCGTGCCGGAAGAAGCGGGACCAGACGGCCGCGAAGACGGTCACGAGAAGGCGAGGATGACCTCGACAGGGGAGCCGGTGGAGGTCAGCCAGGTGCCGAGGGTGACCGGCGGCACGGCCCGGATCAGGACCCTGGCGACGGCCTGGCGTCTTCGCGGCCGGTGTTCGGGACCCGGCGGCCCGTCATCAGGATGACCGGGAAGCCCGTCAGGAAGGCGTAGAGCGCGGAGGCGCGGCCGTGGAACAGCTCCGTCACCGAGCCGGTCACCCCGCCGGAGGAGGGGCCGGGGCCGGCGCGGGCGTACATCCCGAACACGGCGAGGCCGCGCGCGAGGTCCACGCCGACCAGCCGGCCGACCGGCACGGGACGGGCGCTGCGTGGGGGCTGACAGGAAATGTGGGTTCGATACGAGTGCGGAGCGCGGAATTCGGCGGAAAAGCGCTCCGCGTCATGCTTCCTGACTGGAAAACCGCAGCCCAAAGAGGGTATCCGCCGCATGTCCGGCGGGCCCCCGCCGACCGGCCGGGGGTACCCCGGCGAACGGTTGATCAGTAGTTTGCGTACCTACCAGTGACGTTCGAGTCAGGGTGGGAGGATGAGGGCCGTCATGACTGCCGGGTGGGGTACACGCACGCTGCGGGCCGCGGTGTTCGCGGCCGTCTGTGTGCTGCTCGCCGCCCTCGGTCACGTGCTGATGTCCGGTTCCACCGTCGCCTGGTGGACGCTGGCCGCCGGGGCCGTGGTCATGGGCGGCGCAGGCTGGGGCCTGACCGGCCGCGAGCGCGGATTTCCGCTGGTCGTGGGCGTGGTGGTGGTCGCGCAGGGCGCGCTCCACTCGGCGTTCTCGTTCACACAGGGTGCCACTGGTTCCGCCGGCCTGTCGATGGAATCCATGGACATGACCCTCACCGGTACCGACATGGGCACCGGCGTGGGCATGGGGCACATGGCCCACGGCGGACACGGCAGCCACGGTATCGACGTGCTGTCGTCCTCGTACGGCATGCTCGCCGCGCACACACTCGCCGCGCTGCTGTGCGGTCTGTGGCTGGCCTGCGGTGAGCGGGCCGCGTTCCGAATCCTGCGGGCGGTGGCAGGCCGGCTGGCCGCTCCGCTTCGGCTGGTGCTCGCGCTGCCCGCGACGCCGGACCGCCCCCGTCTGCGCCCGCGGCGCGGCCGCTCGGACCTGGCGCCGCGGCTGCTTCCGCTCGTCCACGCGATCACTTCCCGGGGCCCGCCGGCGGGGACCGCTGTCGTCTGAGACAGCTGGTTCCCCGAGGGCGCTCCAGGTGGCGCCGACGCGTCGACGTCGGCCTCCGCGGACGCCTCGGGCCTCGGCCGTACCCACCCATGCGTACGGCCGCCCTTCCTCTGCCGGTAGTGGCGTGCCTCCACGCATCGCGCACTGCACTGCATCGCTCTGTCGCGCCTCGCCTCGCATCGCGCTTCGTGGGCCGCTCTGCCGGATCCGGATGATCCGAGAAGGACACCAGGTGATCACTCCTGCACTGCCCGCCTCCACCCTCCCGACCCGCCCGCTGGACGAGTCGATAACCGCCTGGGCGCTCGCGGCCCGTGGTGGCGACCCGGCCGCCGTCGAACGATTCGTCGGTGCCCTGCACCGCGATGTGGTGCGGTACGTCGCCCATCTGTCCGCCGATCCGCAGGCCGCCGACGACCTCGCCCAGGACACGTTCCTGCGGGCGCTCGCCAGCCTGCACCGGTTCGAGGGGCGCTCCTCGGCCCGCACCTGGCTCATGGCCATCGCGCGGCGCGCGGTGATCGACAGCTTCCGCCACGCCGCGGCCCGGCCCCGGCTGTACGACGCCGAGGACTGGCGGCTGACCGCCGAACTGGCCCAGCCGCGCGGGCTGCCCGGCTTCGACGACGGGGTCGCGCTCCTCGATCTGCTGGCCGCGCTGCCCGACGAGCGGCGCGAGGCGTTCGTCCTCACGCAGCTGATGGGGCTGCCCTACGCGGAGGCGGCCGAGGTCAGCGACTGCCCCGTGGGGACGGTCCGTTCGCGTGTGGCCCGGGCCCGGGAGACCCTAGTCGACCTGCTCACCCAGGCCGAGGCCCGGACGGAACCGACGGCGAATCCGGAGCCGGCGGTTCTGGCGGCCTGACAGGCGGACGCGGCAGGAGAGTCAGTTCTTCACGTCCCCCCCTCTCCTCGCCAGCCTCCTCCGGCAGCAGCCCGTACAGCGCCTCGCGCTCCTCGGGGCCGATGCGATCGAGACCCGAGTTGATCGTGTCGGCCAGGGCCGGCGAGACCTCAGTGAAGAGGCGCCGGCCCTTGTCGGTGAGGGCAACCTCGACGCCCCGCTTGTCGCCGCACACCGAGCGCCGGGTGACCAGCCCGGTATGCGAGAGGCAGGCGATCTGATAGGTGAGCCGGGTCTTGGGGCGGCCGAGCAGCTCCGCGATCCGGGTCATCCGCAGCCCGTCGTCGGGCCGGTCCGCGAGCAGGCACAGCACCAGGAACTCGTCATGGGAGACCCCGAGCGACTCCTTGAGGACGGGGCCGAGTCGCTGCTCGATCGCCCCGGTCGCGGCCAGCAGGACCATCCACGCCCGTAGCTCCACCGGGAGCAGCCCGTCCTTCTGTGCGGCGGGGCAGTCGGGCAGGAGCGCGGGGTCTTCGGAAGGGGCGGCCATGCCGCCGATTCTACCGGTTGTCCAATTTTGTACGACGGGGTTGTTCATATTTGGATTACAGGCTAGCGTGGCGTCCATTCGCTACGTCATCCAAATTTGGATGACTATCCCTGTATGCGTGGAGACACTCATGACCGTCGCCGTAGAGACCGGCCTGTGGCAGCTCGACCGGACCGCGACCACCATCGCCGTCAGTCACAAGACGATGTGGGGCATGGTCACTGTGAAGGGTTCCTTCGCCGTCGTCGACGGTCAGGGCGAGGTGCGGCCCGACGGCTCCGCCACCGGCACCGTGACCCTGGACCCCGCCTCCCTGGACACCAAGCACGCCAAGCGGGACAAGCACCTGCACGGAGCCGACTTCTTCGACGCCGAGAACCACCCCGAGATCACCTTCGCGGTGCGCGGCGCGGAACTCCGCGACGGCGACACCGTTCACGTCACCGGCCAGCTGACCGTGCGCGGCATCAGCCGCCCCACGACCCTGACGGCGCGCCTCGCCCGGGCGAACGCCGACGCGGTCTCCCTGGAGGCCGAGTTCACCGTGGACCGGGACCAGTTCGGCATGGGCTGGAACCAGATGGGCATGATGAAGGGCCTCACGACGGTCAGGGCCACGCTCTGCTTCGTCCGTACGAAGACGGCCTGAGCGTCACTTTGACGGCCGCGCGCCCGGCAGCCGGATGTCCATGCTCGACAACGTGTCCGGCGACGCCGTGAAGACGCGCAGCCGGATGCGCGTACCCGGTCGGCGGCCCACCCGGAACACCGGTCCGGGCGGCCGGAGCCGGTGGACGGCGCTCGCGTGCGCGGGCAGTACGGCCGGCCCCTGGACCACCTTCCACCACCGGGTCGTGCCCTGACCGGTGGTGAGTGTGAAGTGGGGTGCGAGGGCGCTGTCGTCACCGGCCGCCCAGGTACGTGGCTCGCTGACGACGAAGTACGTGTTGATCAGCAGGCATACGGCGGCCGTCGTACCGGCGATCCGCAGCACCACCCCGGTGGCCGGCCGGGCGCCCGGCTCGCCCCGGCGCGCGGCGTAGATCCCGGCCGGCAGGAACGGCACGAGGAACCAAGGCAGTTGCTGGGCCGCACAGGCCGTGCCCAGACAGGCCGCCCGCTGGCAGCCTGCGTCCACACCGCGCGCGTACCGACACTGCGCGCGTACCGACGAACAGGCTGACGGTCGCGAGCGGCGTCAGGACACGATGCCACTGCGCGGGGGCGTCGGCCTCCGGTACGGCCACCGGGGGCGGGTGCCGCGGCGGGCCGCTCTTCGCCGTGATGTCAGACGCTGTTTCTGCCAAGTGCACGACACCGGAACGTAATCGTGCCCGGTGTGCCGCCCGCGCCGGCAGGTGCAAAGTCCGGTGTGAGGCCGGTAGGGACGTCCTGCAGTACGCAATCGTGGCGGTTTGTCCGGTCAGGGTGGCTCAGTAGACGTCCCGTACGTAACGCTTCGCCGCCGAGAGCTGCTTCACGTACACACCCGCCTCGTCCTCGCTCAGGCCGCCGTGCGCCACCGCGATGTCCCGCAGTGCCCGGTCCACGTCCTTGGCCATGCGCGAGGCGTCGCCGCAGACGTAGAAGTGGGCGCCCTCCTGGAGCCAGTGCCACAGTTCGGGGCCGTGCTCGCGCATCCGGTCCTGCACGTACACCTTGTTGCGCTGGTCGCGGGAGAACGCGGTGTCCAGGCGGCTCAGTGTGCCCTCGGCGACCAGGCCGGCCAGCTCGCCCTCGTAGTAGAAGTCGGTGGCGCGGTGCTGCTCGCCGAAGAACAGCCAGTTCGGCGCCGCGTGCCCGAGAGCCCGCCGCTCCTCCAGGAACCCCACGAACGGCGCCACCCCGGTGCCCGGCCCGACCATCACCATCGGCGTCGAGGCGTCCGCCGGGGGACGGAAGTGAGGCGAGCGCTGCACGAAGACGGGCACCGCCGTGTCCGGCCCGGCGTCGGCCAGGAAGGGCGAGCAGACTCCGCCGCGCGGCCGGCCGTGCAGGTTCTCGTACCTCACCACGGACACCGTCAGCGACACCCGCGCCGGGTCGACGAGCGGGCTCGACGATATGGAGTACAGGCGGGGCTGAAGCCGCCGCAGCACCTCCACCCACTCCTGTGCGGACGCCCGCACCCCGTACTCGGCGACCACGTCGACGGCCTGCCGCCCCCACGACCAGCTGGCCAGCCCGTCCTTGTTGTCGGACCGCATCAGCTTCTTCAACTCACGGTTGTCCCGCGCCCGTTCGGAGACGAAGCGCAACAGGTCGGGCGTGATCCGGGTGATGTCGAGCTGTCCGTGCAGCGCATCGGAGAGCGAGAAATCACCAACTCCGTCCACCGACACGCCGGTTGACGCGTCCAGTCCGGTCGCGGCCAGCCATTCGTCCACCAGGGACGTGGAGTTGACGGGCCGCACGCCGAGCGCGTCACCCGCTTCGTACGTCAGTGCCGTACCGCTGGTGTCGAAGGTGAACCGGCGCACTTCCTTGGTCGCGCCGGGCAGGCTGAGCAGCCGGTTGCCGACGAGCCGGGCGGGCGTGGGGGCGGGCCTGACGGTCCGGACGGCGGGAGCGGAAACCGTGTCAGCCCTACTGCCCGGCTGCTGTTCCTGCGGGAAACTCGGCTCCTGCTCCTGCTCCTGCCCTTGCTCGGTTTTCGTCTCCAGTACGTCGAGCACCTGATCGAGCCACGCGTCGGCAGACGGCTCGAAGTCGGGCTCGCAGTCGGTGCGCGGCGCGATCCGCACCGCCCCCAACTCATCCAGCCGCGCGTCCAGTCGGCGCCCGTGCCCGCAGAAGTCGTCGTACGAGGAGTCGCCCAGCGCGAGGACGGCGTACCGCACGCCGTCCAGCCGCGGTGCCTGCTCACCGGAGAGCGTGTCCCAGAAGCCGGTGCCGTTGTCGGGTGCGTCGCCGTCGCCGAACGTACTGGTGATGAAGAGGAGATCGGCACTGCGCGCGAGGGCGGTCACATCGGCCTCGTCCATGCCGACGAGCCTCGCCCGGTGACCGCCGGCGGTCAGCCGGTCGGCGGTCGCGCCGGCGATCTCCTCGGCGTTGCCGGTCTGCGAGGCCCACAGCACGACGACTTCGCGCCCGTCGACCTCGACCCCGACACCGACCCGCTCCCGTGGCGGGGTGTCCACGGCCCGGGAGTACATGCCGGCGAGCATCCCGTTCACCCAGTCGGCGTGCTCGGCACTGAAAGGCGCGGAGGCGGGCAGCACGGGAATCCCCACGGCACCGGTGGGCAGCCCGGCCAGGAAGCCCGAGAGGTACTGGCGCTCCTGGGCGCTGAGGACGGGCGGCGGAGCGGGCGTGAAGGCCAACGCCGGTACCGCGACCGGGACTTGCGGGAGAGTGGCCGGCGGGGCTGCAGGGCGCTGCACCTGCGACTCGGGGCGGTGCACCCTGACCAAGGACACCGCGCACACCTTGAACTCCGGCTGCAGGGACAGCGGATCGACCGCGTCACTCGTCACCGCGTTGATGCTGAGGTACTCACCGAAGAGGTCGTTCCAGTGGAAGGGCGCGAAGACGCACCCCGGCCGCACCCGGTCCGTGACGACCGCCGGCAGCACGGCCCGCCCGCGACGCGAGGCGACCTCGACCGAGTCACCGTCCACGACCCCCAACTCCCGCGCGTCCTCGGGGTGCACCTCCACGAACGGCCCGGAGTTCAGCTTGTTGAGCCTGGCGACCTTTCCCGTCTTGGTCAGGGTGTGCCACTGGTGCTGCACGCGCCCGGTGTTCAGGACGAACGGGAAGTCGTCGTCGGGCAGTTCGGCGGCGGGCAGATACGGCCGGCCGTGGAAGACACCACGCCCACTGGCCGTGGGGAAGCGCAGCCCCTCGTCCCCTTCCCTGTAGCGAATGGGGTTGCGAGCGGGCCCGTCCGCCGAGGAGGCCGGCCACTGCACGGGAGTCTCCCGCAGCCGCTCGTAGGTGACCCCGCGAAGATCCCAGCCGGTCTTCGGGTTCCATGCCCGCTTGAGCTCCTCGAACACGTCCTCGGCACTCTCGTACGCGAACCCCTCGAACCCCATCGCGTGTGCGACGGCCGCGATGATCCGCCAGTCGGCCATGGCGTCGCCGGGCGGGTCCACGGCCGCCTGGGCGAGAGTGAGACTGCGCTCGCTGTTGACGAGGACGCCCTCCGCCTCGGTCCACATCGCGCCGGGCAGGACGACATCGGCGTACGCGTTGGTCTCGGTCTCGGCGAAGACGTCCTGGGTGACGACGAACTCGGCGGCCTCCAGGCCCTCGATGACCGTACGGCGGTTGGCGACCGAGGCGACCGGGTTGGTGCAGATGATCCAGCAGGCCTTGATGTGACCCTCGGCCATCCGCCGGAACATCTCGATCGTGCCGTGCCCGGCGCCGTCCTTGCGGAGCGTGCCGGCCGGCAGCTCCCACAGGTCCTCGACGAACGCCCGCTCCTCGTCCACGAGCACCGACCGCTGCCCGGGAAGCCCCGGCCCCATGTACCCCATCTCCCGGCCGCCCATGGCGTTGGGCTGCCCGGTGAGGGAGAACGGCCCGCTGCCCGGGCGGCAGATCGCGCCGGTGGCGAGATGCAAGTTGACCAGGGCGTTCGTGTTCCAGGTGCCGTGTGTTGACTGGTTGAGCCCCATGGTCCAGCAGCTCATCCACTCACCGGACGCACTGGCTTCACCGATGATCCGCGCGGCCTCCCGGATGTCGTCCTCGGGGATGCCGGTGATCGCGGAGACGGCGTCCGGCGGATAGTCGGCGAGGAAGCCCGGCATCTCCTCCCAGCCCTCGGTGTGGGCGGCGATGAACTCCTGGTCCGTGTACCCGTCGGCGTGCAGGAGATGGAGCAGACCGTTGAGGAAGGCCAGATCCGTACCGGGCCTGATCTGCAAAAACAGATCCGCCTTGGCGGCGGTGGCGGTACGCCGCGGGTCGACCACGATGAGCCTGGCCCCGGCCTTCACCCGCTCCATCATCCGCAGATACAGGATCGGATGGCAGTCGGCCATGTTCGACCCGATGACGAGGAAGGCGTCGGCGTGGTCGAAGTCGTCGTACGAGCCGGGCGGGCCGTCCGCGCCCAGCGACAGCTTGTATCCGGTGCCGGCGCTCGCCATGCACAGGCGGGAGTTCGACTCGATCTGGTTCGTGCCCACGAACCCCTTGGCCAGCTTGTTCGCCAGGTACTGGGCCTCGAGCCCCATCTGCCCGGAGACATAGAAGGCGACGGCGTCCGGCCCGTGCTCGTCGACGATCGCCCGCAGTCGCCGCGCGGTCTCGGCTATCGCGTCCGCGACGGGCGCGGGCACCAGCTCCTCGCCCCGGTCGTCCAGACCGTCCCGGACCAGTGCGGTGGTCAGCCGGCCGGGCGCGCTGAGCATGTCGGCGGTGGTCGCGCCCTTGGTGCACAGCCGCCCGGCGTTCGCGGGGTGTGCCTTGTCCCCGGACGCCTTGAAGACCGTACGCCGTCCGTCGGGCCCGAGCCCGACGTCCAGCACGAGTCCGCAGCCCACCCCGCAGTACGAGCACACGGTCCGTACCTGCGTGGTCGTGGGGGTCGTGGTCACGTGCTGCCCTTCTCCGCTTTCCTCTGTCTGTCTTTCTCGGTCTGTCGTCGTCTGGTCGTCATACCGGGCCTGCTACCGAAGAGCGTACGAATTGCCCGTTACGCCGATGTCACGTGATCCGATCATGAGCGGTTACGCCCGCTGCACAGCCGGAGTGTCAGTGCTGTGAGGTACGTATAGGTGTTCGGATATTTCTCACACAGGGGGTCGCTGAGCGTGTCGTATTGGGCCGATCGGGTGACCATGAGTAAGAATTGGCTGATGCAGACAGTCATTGCGAGCCAGGGCGGAGTGGGTCGATGAACAGCCACGATGTCACCGACGAACAGTGGGAGGGGCTCGCCCAGGTCGTACCGCTGAGAGGCCGGGACGCCTGGCCGTCCGCGGTGGGCCACCGGTCGGTACCCGAGGCGGAGACCGAGGCCAGGCGCCGTTTCGTCGTCCTGCGCGTCAATGTCTTCGCGGACGCCCGCGAGGTCGCCGAGACGCTGATGGCCGGCATCCCGGTGCTCCTCGACCTGACCGGCGCCGAGGCGGACACCGCCAAACGGGTCCTCGATTTCAGCACGGGCGTCGTCTTCGGCCTCGCGAGCGGGATGCACCGGGTCGACCGGAACGTGTTCCTTCTCACCCCGCCCGGCACGGAGGTCGGCGGACTCATGGGCGGGGCCGGGGTGCCGGGGAACTGAGAGCGGTCTCACGACGAGATCCGGCGGTCCCCCGTTCGTAGGAAGGTGCGGCGGACGGAACGGTTCGCCTCGGGAGCGGAGCCCTACGGTCCGGATATGACTCCGTCACTGTCCTTACCGACCTCCCCGGCCGTCGCGGTCCCGACCGCGGCGCGTCCCGACCTGCCCAGCGTCACCGAGCTGAGGCTGTCCGCCTACGCGGGGCACCGCCGGGCCGGTTTCCGGCTCGGGCGGCTCACCCTTCTCGCCGGACCGAGCGGCAGCGGCAAGACGACCGCACTGAGGGCGTACGAGTCGCTGGCCCGCCTCGGCTCCGGCGCCGCCGTCGGGGAGGCGTTCCAGGACCCGGCGGCCTGCGTGCCGGAACGCGCCCGCCCCGATGCCCAGCGTCGGCGCGGCTTCCGCATCGGCTGTACGGCGGACGGTCCCGAGGGTCCCGTACGACTCGACGTCGCCGTACAGGCCGAGCCCGAACTGCGCATCGTGGGCGAGCGGTTGAGCGCGGACGGGGTGGTCCTGCTGGAGACGGCGCTGCGCGATCCCAGCCGGCCCTTCGTCCAGGCCGCCTGGCACACCGCCGGTTCGGAGTCGGTCACCCGCGCCCCGATGCCGGACGACCGGCTCGGCACGGCCCTGCTGCCGCTGCGGGTGGCCGGGAAGACGGACGGGCAGCGCCAGGTCATCGCCGCCGCTGAACAGATGGTGCTCGCGCTGCGATCCGTCTTCGCCTGCGACCCACGGCCCGGCCAGATGCGGGCCGCCGTCCCGATGGGCAGTGGGCGCCTGCTGCCGGGCTGCGGCAACCTGGCCGAGGTCCTCCGGCGCACCCGGACCGAATGCGCCATCCGCCACGGGCTGTTGACCGCCGCCGTCCGCGAGGGCTGCGCGGGCCCGGTCACGGACGTACGGGCCGACCAGGTCGCCGACGGTCGCCTCCGGGCCGTGCTCGACCGGGGCGACGGTCTCCTCACCCACTTCGGCAGGCTGGGCGACGGCGAGTTGAGGTACGCGGGCCTGGCACTGGTGCTGCTGACCGGCCCCGGTGTACTGACGGTCGACCAGCCCGGAGAGGTGCCCGACGCCCTCCAGGTGCTCACCGTCCTGGCCGACGGCTTCGACCGGGCCCTGGACGTACGGCAGCGCGAGCAACTCCTGCGACTGGCGGCGCGTATGTGCGACCGCGGGCACATCCGGCTCCTCGGTGCGGTGAGCGACGCGACCTGGGCGGAGGGGGTGGCGGGAGTGACGGTGGTACACGTCAACCACCCGGGCGCTGATTAGAGCGCCGGGCTTGCACAACGGGCATCACCCGGCGGTGCCACTGCGTTTGCGTCCAGTCCCGCCCCGGCCGTCTGGTTTCCGGGGTGGGGCTGGGGCCGTTGGCGGGGCCCCGCGTCGCCACAACTCCCACGCGCGGGCGCGGATGTATGCGGGAGCCGTTCCGGTCTGCGTGATCAACGAATCCGCAGTTCAGGCACGCGAACCCGCACAGGCGTCGGCAGTAGCTTCACCTGCACCACCAGCTGCACACCCGCGACGCCACCCGGCCGCCCCCGCCCCCACATTCGAACACCGCACATTCCCCCGGATTCCAGCCCGGCCACTCCCGGTACTCCGCGCCGGACGTTGGCGCGGTGGCCCGCACCGCCGGGCCCAGGACGTGATCTCCACCCCGGCGCATACACCTGGGGTTCCTCGCGAGATCCTTGCTGAGGCCAACAGTGCAGACCTGTGCTCCAGCGCGGGTCAGAGCGGTCCAGAGAAGCGATTCCTCCCGATCCAAAGGCGCGGGGTTTTTTGCTCGATCACACTGAAGCCGTGACAGAACAGGAATACCGCGAGCACGGCGAAGGCGGCGGCGACGGCCTGGACGTGGCGAAACTCCAGCGCAGGCTGGCCGACTTCGCGGCGGCACGGAACTGGCAGCCGTTCCACACCCCCAAGAACCTCGCCACCGCGCTCAGTGTGGAGGCGTCCGAACTGGTCGAGATCTTCCAGTGGTTGACGCCGGAGGAGTCGGCGCGGGTGATGGACGACCCGGACGCCGCCCACCGCGTGACGGACGAGGTCGCGGATGTGCTCGCGTATCTGCTCCAACTGTGCGAGGTGCTCGGGATTGACGCGCTGACGGCCCTCGACGCGAAGATCGACCGCAACGAACAGAGGTTCCCGGCGCCGGATTAGCGCCGGATCGGAGTCGTCCTGGGGAAGAAATCCGTCCGTAATCACTCTGTGTAGTCAAAATGCGGTCTGTTCTTGATTTGTTGTCCACAGATTTCCGCCTTCCTCTGGCTTTTCGTCCCACAGCACTTCACTCTGGGTAGTGGACGGCAGGGTTCGGGCGGACGTGCGAGAAGCGCACAGGGGCAGACGGGGGCAGCGCATGGATGCGGTGCGGCTCATCCTGACGAGCAGACGCGCCCTCGCGAGCAGCGACGGTGCGCCGGAGACCCTGGCGGAGGTGTGGCAGGTACAGGCCCTCGCGCAGGCGATAGGCAGCCGCCTCGCAGTCACCGGACCCCCCGAACTGCGGGGCGAGGCACTGGGGCTGACCGAACTGGCGGGCCGGGGCTGCGGTGTGCTGGACGAACCGCGCCTCGCCGCCAGCGCCTTACGCGCGGCCCAGCTCACGGAGCTGGGCGACGCCCGCCAGGCCCTCCTCTGCCTCGGCAACCTCCTGGGCGAGGCCGGCATCGCCCTGGTCGGCATCGCCAGCGCGGCGGACGACGAGACGACGTACTGGCAATGCATGGAATCGATCGACGCGGCGGACGAGTCCCGCGACCGAGTCCTGGAGATGCTCCGCAAGCTGGCGGCCAGGGAGGCGGCGGGGGGAGCGGAGAGGGTGGCCGGCTAGGCGCTCCGCGGTCGGGGTGCGTGGTTGGTTCGGCGCGGGCCCGGTGGGGGCTGATCGCGAAGTTGCCCGCGCGCCTTTCGGGGCGCGTTCCGCGCCCGGATCCCAGGGGGCCGAGCCTTGCAGCTCGGCCCGGGTGGTCCTCAGCCCGTCGGCGTTCGAGGACGAGGCCGTCCAGACCGGACGGGGGTCTGAGGGCGAGCCTTCCAACAGGGGCCTGCCTCAACAGGCCTCAACCGGCCTCAGACTCCTCAACCGGCCTCAGACTCCTCGGCGGGCGTCGGCGACACCCCGCCGACTGAAGGTCATGGCCCAGCGCGGACAGATCCGCGTTCAGTGCGGCCATCAGCTCCTCCATCTGCCGCAGCAGCCCCTTCGGCTGTGCGGGCCCCGCCTGCTGCGGTACGACTTCCTCGGACAACGACGGCCTCCTCGGCCCCTGGCTCCCGAAGGAGCCGACGCCGGTGCGCCCCGGAACGAGTGAGCCGGCAATCGAACTGGCCGGCTGGTCGATGCCGCCGCGGGCGCCGGTCGGGCGGCTCCGCCGAGCCAACGATCATCGCTGTAGGGGGTCACTGGCGCGGAGCCGCACCTCACGCGCGGTTGACGGTTTTTCACCCGGCCGGGGAGGCGCGGGGCAGGGGACGCCGGTGGGGTTGACCGGTGTTCGACCGTGCAGGATGGAGGCATGGATCTACGCATCTTCACCGAACCCCAGCAAGGCGCGACCTACGACACCCTGCTCGCCGTGGCGAAGGCCACCGAGGACCTGGGTTTTGACGCGTTCTTCCGCTCCGACCACTATCTCCACATGGGCGACGTGGACGGCCTGCCCGGACCCACCGACGCCTGGATCACCCTTGCCGGACTCGCCCGTGAGACCAACCGCATCCGGCTCGGCACCCTGATGACGGCCGCCACCTTCCGCCTCCCCGGCGTCCTCGCCATCCAGGTCGCGCAGGTCGACCAGATGTCCGGCGGCCGGGTCGAACTCGGTCTGGGCGCGGGCTGGTTCGAGGAGGAGCACAAGGCGTACGGCATCCCGTTCCCGCAGGAGAAGTTCGCCCGTCTCGAAGAGCAGCTGGCGATCGTCACCGGCCTGTGGGGGACCAAGCCCGGTGAAACGTTCAGCCACCACGGCACGCACTACGACCTCACCGACTCACCGGCCCTCCCCAAGCCCGCGCAGGCGAAGATCCCCGTACTCATCGGCGGCCACGGTGCGGCCCGTACCCCGCGGCTGACCGCGCAGTACGCCGACGAGTTCAACCTGCCGTTCGGCTCGGTCGAGGACACCGAACTCAAGTTCGGACGGGTGCGTGCGGCGGCCGAGCGGGCCGGCCGCAAGGCCGACGACCTGACGTACTCCAACGCGCTCGTGGTCTGCGTGGGCAAGGACGACCAGGAACTGGCCCGCCGCGCCGCCGCGATCGGCCGCGAGGTCGACGAACTGAAGAGCAACGGACTGGCGGGCTCCCCGGCCGAGGTCGTGGACAAGATCGGCCGGTACGCGGAGATCGGCTCCCAGCGGATGTACCTCCAGATCCTCGACCTCGACGACCTGGACCACCTGGAGCTGATCTCCTCGCAGGTGCAGTCGCAGCTGTCGTAACTCCGGCGCGCGCCTGCGCGTACCCCGTCGAACGTCCCTCTCCCGGTCGCGACGGGGTACGCCCGGATCGTGCTGCGCCGGCCACCGCCAGCGGCCCCGGTCCGGCGCCCTGGTCCGGCGCACCGCACGTCCGCCGTCGGCACCCGCCCGTCCACCGGATACGCGGCGGCCGTCGAGCCCACGCACGTGCTTGGTGGCCGACGGGCGGTCATGTCTGTGGTTCTGACCGCTCAGGCTGTGGCGCTCCGGGACAAGGGACTCACCATCCGGCAGATTCAGCCTCACCTCGCCTACAGGACGGCTGACGGCAAGAGTCGCAACCTCTCTGTGGGCGCCATCTCCCAGGCTTTCCAGGCGCACGACGACGAGTGGGTTTCTCTGAGCACCTCAGGACCCCTGCCGACATGGCAGGGGTCCTCTGTCGTACTCGGGTAATCCAGTACCGCTACGGGCCCGTACGCACAGATACTCGACTCGTGTTCCTGACGATCTCCACCAACGGCAATGAGCAGAACCCGGCTACTGACCTGGGGTTCTTGCTCCACAAGCACCCTGACAACCCATTCTCGGTCAATCTGTCCTACGGCACCGCGCACGTCCTCTATCCCGAGGCGTCCGCCGAGCGTTGCACGGCCGCGCTGCTGCTGGAGGTCGACGCGGTGGCGCTGGTCCGGCGCGGCAAGGGCAAGGGGCGTGGCGGCGCACCGGACGCGGCACTCGCGCAGTACGTCAACGACCGCCCGTACGCGGCCTCCTCGCTGCTCGCGGTCGCACTCAGTGCCGTGTTCAGCAGCGCGATGAAGGGCCAGTGCCGGGCGAAGCCCGAACTCCCTGACCAGGTGCGTCCGTTGCGCGTCGAGGTGCCCGCGGTGCCGGCTCGGGGCGGTGCCGGTCTCGTACGGAACCTCTTCGAGCCGCTCGGCTGGACGGTGACGGCCGAACCGGTCGCGCTGGACGCGGAGTTCCCGGACTGGGGTGACTCCCGGTATGTGCGCCTCCGCCTGGAGTCGGAGACGCTGACCCTCGCCGAGGCGCTGCGTCACCTGTACGTCCTGCTGCCGGTTCTCGACGACGCCAAGCACTACTGGGTCGCGTCCGACGAGGTCGACAAGCTGCTGCGGGCCGGCGACGGCTGGCTGCCCGCGCACCCGGAACAGAAGCTGATCACCAGCCGTTATCTGTCCCGGCGTTGGTCGCTGACCCGCGAGGCGATGGAGCGACTGGAACTGGTCCGGCTGGCCGAGGCCGACGACAGCGAGGTCGAGGAGATCGACAACGCGGTCGAGGAGGAGACGGAGGCGGAGGAGAAGCCGACTCCGCTCGCCGTACAGCGCCGGGACGCGATCGTCGCGGCGCTCCAGGCTTCCGGAGCCGCCCGGGTGCTCGATCTCGGGTGCGGGCAGGGCCAGTTGGTGCAGGCGCTGCTCAAGGACCCGGGGTTCGCCGAGATCGTCGGTGTGGACGTGTCTATGCGCGCGCTCACCATCGCCTCGCGGCGGCTGAGGCTGGACCGGATGGGGGAGCGTCAGGCGGGGCGAGTCAAACTGCTCCAGGGTTCGCTCGCCTACACCGACAAGCGGCTCAAGGGGTACGACGCCGCCGTACTGTGCGAGGTCGTGGAGCACCTCGACCTGCCGCGCCTGCCCGCTCTGGAGTACGCGGTGTTCGGCGCGGCCCGCCCCCGCACGGTTCTCGTGACGACACCGAACGTCGAGTACAACGTCCGCTGGGAATCCCTCCCGGCCGGCCACAGCCGCCACAGCGACCACCGCTTCGAGTGGACGCGGGAGGAGTTCCGCACCTGGGCGGGCGCGGTGGCCGAACGGCACGGGTACGAGGCGGAGTTCGTGGCTGTCGGGGCGGACGACCCGGAGGTGGGGGCGCCGACCCAGATGGCAGTCTTCACGAGGAGGACCGAGACCGGAGCCGAGACCGCGAGCGAGGAGAAGGAGGCGAAGGCCGCATGAGCACCGTCGAGAAGATCGCCGAGAACAACGTCGAGAGCAAGGGACGTGTGCTGCCCGTCACCGATCTGTCCCTGGTCGTTCTGATCGGAGCGTCCGGTTCGGGCAAGTCCACCTTCGCCCGACGGCACTTCAAGCCGACCGAGATCATCTCGTCGGACTTCTGCCGAGGCCTGGTCGCCGACGACGAGAACGACCAGAGCGCCAGCGGAGACGCCTTCGACGTTCTGCACTACATCGCCGGCAAACGACTCGCCGCGGGACGCCGTACGGTCGTCGACGCGACCAGCGTCCAGGAGGGCAGCCGGAAGCAGCTGATCGAGCTGGCGCGGCAGTACGACGTCCTGCCCATCGCCATCGTCCTCGACGTGCCCGACGACGTGTGCGCCGAACGCAACGCCTCCCGCACCGACCGGGCCGACATGCCGCGCCGGGTCATACACCGCCACATCCGCGAACTCCGCCGCTCCCTCCGCCACCTGGAGCGCGAGGGATTCCGTAAGGTGCACATCCTGCGCGGTGTGCCGGAGATCGAGGGCGCCGAGGTCCGCACCGAGAAACGCTTCAACGACCTGACCCACCTCACCGGCCCGTTCGACATCATCGGCGACATCCACGGCTGCGCGGCCGAACTGGAGTCCCTGCTGGGCAAACTGGGCTATGTGGACGGCGTGCACCCGGGTGGCCGTACCGCCGTCTTCGTGGGCGACCTCGTCGACCGCGGCCCGGACAGCCCGAACGTGCTGCGTCGCGTGATGTCCATGGTCGGATCGGGCAACGCGCTGTGCGTGCCCGGCAACCACGAGAACAAGTACGGCCGTCACCTCAAGGGCCGCAAGGTCCAGCACACCCACGGCCTCGCCGAGACCATCGAGCAGATGACGGGCGAGAGCGACGGATTCCGCGCCCAGGTACGGGAGTTCATCGACGGGCTCGTCAGTCACTACGTCCTGGACGGCGGGCGCCTGGTCGTCTGCCACGCCGGTCTGCCCGAGAAGTACCACGGCCGTACGTCGGGCCGGGTGCGCTCGCACGCCCTGTACGGCGAGACGACCGGGGAGACCGACGAGTTCGGCCTGCCGGTGCGCTACCCGTGGGCGGAGGACTACCGGGGCCGGGCGGCCGTGGTGTACGGCCACACACCGGTTCCGGAGGCGAGCTGGCTGAACAACACCATCTGCCTCGACACCGGTGCCGTTTTCGGCGGCAAACTGACCGCGCTGCGCTGGCCGGAGCGGGAACTGGTCGACGTACCGGCGGAGCAGGTCTGGTACGAGCCGGTGAGGCCGCTGCGGTCGGAGGCGCCGGGCGGGCACGACGGCCGGCCGCTGGATCTGGCGGACGTCCACGGCCGCCGGGTGGTGGAGACACGCCACGCGGGCCGGATCACGGTCCGGGAGGAGAACGCGGCGGCTGCCCTGGAGGTCATGAGCCGTTTCGCGGTGGACCCGCGTCTGCTGCCGTACCTGCCGCCGACGATGGCTCCGACGGCCACGTCCCGGGTGGAGGGCTACCTTGAGCACCCGGCGGAGG
The DNA here is from genome assembly GCF_033441795.1 of Streptomyces sp. ADMS. Taxonomy (NCBI): domain Bacteria; kingdom Bacillati; phylum Actinomycetota; class Actinomycetes; order Kitasatosporales; family Streptomycetaceae; genus Streptomyces; species Streptomyces sp. ADMS. The sequence goes on from NZ_JAVFVX010000028.1 coordinate 68,746, forward strand.
CGTTCGAGCAGTACCGGGCGGACGGGGTCGAGCGGGTCGTGTGCGAGGAGAAGCACATGGGTTCGCGGGCGGTGGTGCTGGTGTGCCGCGACGCGGAGACGGCTCGGAAGCGGTTCGGTGCCGACGGTGGCGGAGGCGTCGGTGACGGTCCGACGGGGGCGCTGTACACGCGTACCGGGCGGCCGTTCGTCGACGACCCGGCGGTGGCAGAGGAGATCCTCGGCCGGGTGCGTGTGGCGGCGGACGCGGCGGGTCTGTGGGAGGAGCTGGACACCGACTGGCTGCTGCTGGACGCCGAGTTGATGCCGTGGTCGCTGAAGGCGGCCGGGCTGCTGCGGTCGCAGTACGCCGCGGTGGGTGCAGCCTCCGGGGCGGTGTTCCCGGGCGCGCTGGCCGCGCTGGAGGGCGCGGTGGCGCGAGGGGTCGACGTAGGGGACCTGCTGGCACGCCAGCGTGAACGGGCGTCGGACGCCTCGGCGTTCACGGCGGCCTACCGGCGCTACTGCTGGCCGACTGACGGGCTGGAGGGGGTGCGTCTGGCCCCCTTCCAGGTCCTGGCGACCGAGAGGCGCAGTCTGGCGGGGCTGCCGCACGACGAGCAACTCGCCCTGCTGGACCGGCTGGTGGAGCACGACGGTTCGGGTCTGCTGCAGACGACTCGCCGGCTGTACGTCGACACGGCGGACCCGGAGTCGGTGCGGGCGGGCGTGGACTGGTGGCTGGAGATGACCGGGCGTGGCGGCGAGGGCATGGTGGTGAAGCCGTTGGGCGGGGTGGTGCGCGATGAGAAGGGGCGGCTGGTGCAGCCCGGCATCAAGTGCCGGGGGCGTGAGTACCTGCGGATCATCTACGGTCCGGAGTACACCCGGCCGGAGAACCTCGCGCGGCTGCGGGGGCGGTTCCTGAACCACAAGCGGTCGCTGGCGATCAGGGAGTACGCGCTGGGGCTGGAGGCGCTGGACCGGTTGGCGGAGGGGGAGCCGTTGTGGCGGGTGCATGAGGCGGTGTTCGGGGTGCTGGCGCTCGAGTCCGAGCCGGTGGATCCGCGGCTGTAGGGGGGGGTTCGCCCCCGCCGCGCCTACCCGTCCCATCCCGTTCCTGGGGCTGCGTCCCCAGCCCTCCGCTCCGGCCCTGAACGGGCCTTGTCCGCAAACTCCCCCAGAGGGGGATCCTCGGACGGGCTGGACGGTGCCGGCCGGCGCCGAGGGGTGTGGCCCCCGCTGCAGCTGCAGCGGGGGCGGGTGGATGGGAAGGAAGCTCGGGCTGAAGGGGCTTCGTCCTCAGACGCCGGAGGGGCTGAACAACAGCCCCTCCGGCGTCTGACGCCCCCTCGTCAGCCCACCAGCCGCAGGCGCTCCCCGCACACGCCCAACCGCACTGTCTGCCCCCACGTCAACTGCACAGCGTCCCCCTCCATCCCGTCCCCGAACGCCACCAGCCGCTCCGACTCCACCGTGAGCCGAAGCCCCGACCCCGCCGCCAGCTCGCCCGCCACCAAGGACGTCCCCGTGACCGGCGAAGGCCACGCCTCCCTTACGAACCACAGCAGGCGGTCGTCGGTGGGGCGGGGCAGGGACAGGGTCCCGCCCCGCTCCTGCCACACCGACCGCAACCACCCACTCGCCCCGGTCCCCGTTCCCACCAGCACTCCGGACGAGGCCTGGGCCTCGACGGCACCCCTGTCGTCGTCGAGGCCCAGGCGGTACCGGACCGTCTGGTGGCCGGGTGCCCCCAGGTAGATCTCGTTGAGGGCGACCAGCCGCTGCGTGTCGTCCGCGACCGCCTCGACCATGGTGAGTTCGTCGACGCCGGCGTACCGCGCGAGCACCGCGGGCAGCAGTTCCGCCACGTCCCCCGGCCGGTGCCGCACCAGCACCCCGGGATTGCGCCCGGGATCGGTGTCGACGCCCAGAACCGGCTGCCCGGTGAGGTACTTGGCGACATTCGCCACCAGCCCGTCCTGCCCGACCACGACGACCACGTCCTCGGGCGCGAAGAGGAAACGGTCCAGGTCGGCCCGCTCCACCTGTGCCTGACGCCATGTCAGGGGGATTGCCGACGTCACCTCCGCCATGGACCGGCCGGTGCGGCGGTGGCGGTCGGCGACCTCCTCGATGTCCCGTCCGCGGGAGCGCAGAAAGTAGGCGGCCTGGCCGTGCGTTCCGTGCCGGGCCACCAACTCCTCGTACTCCGTGGTGCGGTGGACGAGGACGGCCCGCGGAGCGAGGCTCACTCCTGCGCTCCGCCCAGTCTGGCGAGCAGGCCGGTCAGTACGTCCGGTGACACCGTCACGCTGTCGATCCGGGGCAGGTTCTCGGCGATCCGGGTGCCCGTCAGGGCGTGCAGCATCGCCACATCCGCGTCGGCGTGGGCGCGCAGCCACGCCGCCTGGGCCTGGGCCCGCGCCTCGCCCACCCCGCGCACGCTCGTGGCCTCCGCCTCTGCCAGCCGTACCACCCGCGCTGCCTCCGCGTCCGCCCGTACCGCGTCGGCCGCCGCGTACTCCTCGGCTTCCCGGCGGGCGTTCGTACCCCGCTGGTCGACCAACTGCTCTTCTCTCCGGGCGAGTTCGATCTGGCTGGCCAGTTCGTTCTCGGCGATGGCCCGCTCGCGTTCGACGGCCACCGCACGGCGTTCGTACGTCGCCCGGTCGGCCTCCTGCTGGATCTGTTCGCGGGCGGGAGTCCGCAGCGCCCGCTCCACCTCGGGCTCCGGCCGCAGTGCCACCACCCGTACGGCCACGACCTCGATGCCCGTGGCCGGCAGGCGTGGCTCGGCGGCCAGCCCCGCCGCGACCCGTTCCCGCACCGACGCCACCCCGTCGACCAGGGCGGACGACAGTGACGTACGGGCCAGGACGTCCAGGGCGTGCTGCTGGGCCGTCTCCGTCAGCAGTGTCGCCAGCTGTTCCAGGGGCGCGCTCCGCCAGACGCCTGTGTCCGGGTCGACGGAGAAGTCGAGGCGGGCGGCGGCCAGAGCGGGGTCGCTGATGCGGTAGGTGACGGTCGCCTGGACCGACACGTCCTGGAAGTCGGCCGTACGGGCGTGGAAGGTCATAGCCAACTCCCGGTCGTCGACCGGGACTTCGGAGAGCGTGGCGGTCAGGGCGCGGAACCAGAAGCTGAGCCCGGGACCGTCGTGCGCCAGTCGGCCGGAGCGGTGGTGGCGGATGTGGGCCGTGGGTGTGCCGCGCAGATGGCGCCAGCCGAGGCGCCGGGTGATGTCGGCCATGTGCCTGTCGTCCATCCCCTCGTCCGGTGCGGGAGCGTCTGCCCGCAGGCACTCCCCGCACCACTTGTCGTCATGTAGACGATATTTGGTTCACCTACTTATCGTCAAGGGGACGAGATGAGGGGGTGGGGTGGTGAGGGTTGTCGCACATATCTGCCGACCAGCGGGTGAACGCGGTGCGGAGTGGTCAGGATGGAGGCATGGGATTCCATGTCGACTCCGAGGCCGGGCGGCTGCGCCGCGTCATCCTGCACCGGCCGGATCTAGAGCTCAAAAGGCTCACCCCCAGCAACAAGGACGCCCTCCTCTTCGACGACGTCCTGTGGGTGCGCCGCGCGCGCGCCGAGCACGACGGCTTCGCCGACGTCCTGCGCGACCGGGGCGTCGTCGTCCACCTCTTCGGCGACCTGCTCATCGAGGCCCTGGCGATCCCGGCGGCCCGCACCCTCGTACTGGACCGTGTCTTCGACGAGAAGGAGTACGGTCCGCTCGCCACCGACCATCTCCGGGCCGCCTTCGAGACCCTGCCCGCCGCAGAGCTGGCCGAGTTGCTCATCGGCGGCATCACCAAGCGGGAGTTCCTGGCCGCGCACGCGGAACCGGCCTCGGTCCGCTTTCATGTCATGGACCTGGACGACTTCCTCCTCGGCCCCCTCCCCAACCATCTCTTCACCCGTGACACCTCGGCCTGGATCTACGACGGAGTCTCCATCAACGCGATGCGCTGGCCGGCGCGCCAGCGGGAGACCGTGCACTTCGAGGCGATCTACCGGCATCACCCCCTCTTCCGTGACGAAACCTTCCGCCTCTGGTCGGAGGGGCAGGCGGACTACCCCTCCACCATCGAGGGCGGGGACGTTCTCGTCATCGGCAACGGCGCCGTACTCATCGGCATGAGCGAACGCACCACGCCCCAGGCGGTCGAGATGCTCGCCCACAAGCTCTTCGCCGCCGGTTCGGCCGAGACGATCGTGGCGCTCGACATGCCCAAGCGGCGCGCGTTCATGCACCTCGACACCGTGATGACGATGGTCGACGGCGACACCTTCACCCAGTACGCCGGACTCGGCATGCTCCGCTCGTACACGATCGAACCGGGCGTCGGAGACAAGGAGCTGAAGGTCACCGACCATCCGCCGGAGCACATGCACCGGGCGATCGCCGCCGCGCTCGGACTGAGCGAGATCCGTGTCCTGACCGCGACGCAGGACGTGCATGCGGCGGAGCGTGAGCAGTGGGACGACGGCTGCAACGTCCTCGCCGTCGAGCCGGGTGTGGTCGTCGCATACGAGCGCAACGCGACCACGAACACGCATCTGCGCAAGCAGGGTCTTGAGGTCATAGAGATCCCGGGCAGTGAGCTGGGGCGGGGGAGGGGCGGTCCGCGCTGTATGAGCTGCCCGGTGGAACGGGATGCGGTGATGTAGACAGCCCTTCGGGAGGGCTCGTCCCCGTGAGGCTGGAGAACCTGGTGAGACTCGAAAATCTGACCGCATAGAAATGTAATGAGTCGTATAGACTTCCATTCGTCTATGTCATGTACGTCCTGCCGCATCACTTGGAGCGCCCCCATGGCGACTGTCCCGACCGCCCTCGCCGGGCGTCACTTCCTCAAGGAGCTGGACTTCACCGAGGAGGAGTTCCGTGGACTGCTCGGCCTCGCCGCCGAGCTCAAGGCGGCGAAGAAGGCCGGGACCGAGACGCGGTATCTGGCGGGGAAGAACATCGCGCTGGTCTTCGAGAAGACCTCGACGCGTACGCGCTGCGCGTTCGAGGTCGCGGCGGCGGATCAGGGCGCCTCGACGACGTACCTCGACCCGTCGGGCTCGCAGATGGGGCACAAGGAGTCCGTGAAGGACACCGCACGGGTGCTCGGGCGGATGTACGACGGGATCGAGTTCCGGGGTGACAGCCAGGCGGCGGTGGAGGAGCTGGCCGCGTACGCGGGTGTGCCGGTGTTCAACGGTCTGACCGACGACTGGCACCCGACCCAGATGCTGGCCGACGTCCTGACGATGACCGAGCACAGCGACAAGCCGTTGGAGGAGATCGCCTTCGCCTACCTCGGCGACGCGCGCTTCAACATGGGGAACTCGTATCTGATCACCGGCGCGCTGCTCGGTATGGACGTACGGATCGTCGCACCGCGGGCGTACTGGCCCGCCGAGGACGTCGTCGCCGACGCGCGGAAGCTGGCGGAGGCGAGCGGGGCGCGGGTCACGCTGACGGAGACGGTGTCGGAGGGGGTGCGGGGCGCCGACTTCGTTGCCACCGATGTGTGGGTGTCGATGGGGGAGCCGAAGGAGGTGTGGGCCGAGCGGATCGAGGCGTTGTCGGCGTATGCCGTGACGATGGACGTGCTGCGTGCGACGGGGAACGCGGACGTGAAGTTCCTGCACTGTCTGCCGGCGTTCCATGATCTCGGTACGAAGGTCGGGCGCGAGATTCACGAGACGTACGGTCGGGAGTCGCTGGAGGTCACGGACGAGGTGTTCGAGTCGGCGCACTCCGTCGTCTTCGACGAGGCGGAGAATCGGCTGCACACGATCAAGGCGGTGCTTGTCGCCACGCTGGCGTGAGGGGTTTTCCCGCCCCCACCGCCCGTGTCTGTCCCATCCTGTCCCTGGGGCTGCGCCCCCAAACCCCCCTGCGCCCCCAAACCCCCCTGCGCCCCCAAACCCCCC
>NZ_JAVFVX010000028.1:74760-78531 GCF_033441795.1 Streptomyces sp. ADMS
AAACCCCCCTGCGCCCCCAAACCCCCCTGCGCCCCCAAACCCCCCTGCGCCCCCAGGCCCCCCTGCGCCCCCAGGCCCCCCTGCGGCCCTGAACGGGCCCTGTCCTCAAACGCCGGACGGCTGAGATGCCAGGCCTGGGCGGTGGATGCGGTGGGGGAGAGGGGTGGGCTGGAGGGGGCTCGCTCTCGGAACGCCGGACGGGCTGAGATGTCGGGGCCTGGGCTGTGGGTGCGGTGGGGGCGGGCGGGAGGCAGTGTCGGGCTGGACAGCCCTCGTGTTCGCAACGCCGGACGGGTCGGGTAGTCGGCGTTGAAGACCATCTCCGGCGTTTGAGGAGCGGGGGTTCGGGGGCAGCACCCACCGAGGACGGGACGGGTGGGGGCGGAAACCCTACGGCCTACGCCACTGCGCCGGCACGACCGGTACCCGGAACCACACCGCCTTGCCCGAGTCCGTGGCCCGGTGCCCGCACGACGAACTCAGCGTTCGGATCAGCAGCAACCCCCGGCCATGCTCCTGCCAGGGGTCCGGCTCCTCCGACAGCGGCCGCGTCAGATTGCCCGGCGGCGCCGGGTCGGGATCGTGCACCTCGACCTGGCAGCTGGTCGGCAGCAGCTCCACCACCAGCTCTATCGGCGCGTCCCCGGCCGTGTGCTCCACGGCGTTCGCCACCAGCTCCGCGGTGAGCAGTTCCGCAGTGTCGCAGTCCGCCGCAGCATGCTCCAGCTCGGCCAGAGCCGTGCGTACCAGCGCGCGGGCGACAGGCACTGCCGCGGCGGTGTGCGGCAGGGCGATACGCCAGGAGGCGGGGGCGGGGGTGTCTTGCACGGCGGTTCCGTTCATGGAGCAGGCTGTCCTGCCTTCAACAGGGGAATGGTACGGCGAGGTCCGACAGGGGCACTGGTCGGGCGCCGCGCGGGACCTTCGGCCCCGCTCACCGTTCGGCTTACCCAGACCAACGGCCCGGCTCCCACGGCCACTCCCACTGTTACCGCGCTATTGACGCCTCGTGACGGGACCGGATCACCGGAACAGGGTGCCCTATCGCGCACTTGTGACGACAGTCATGGATCGGTGATAACTTCGTGGAGCAGCCCTCGCGCTCCACGCTGTCCCCGCTCGACGAGGAGGCCGCGCATGAGTCCCTTCACCGGCTCGCCCCCCCGCACCTCCACCTGGCACCACCTCCGCCTCGACCTCACCCCCACCGGCGTGGCCACCGTCACGCTCGCCCGCCCCGAGAAACTCAACGCCCTCACCTTCGGCGCCTACGCGACCTGCTTGCCGAGCTGTCCCGGGAGAGGTCCGTACGGGCGCTGGTGCTGGCCGGAGAAGGCCGCGGCTTCTGCTCCGGCGGCGACGTCGACGAGATCATCGGCGCCACCCTGTCCATGGACACCGCCCAGCTGCTCGACTTCAACCGGATGACAGGGCAGGTTGTGCGGGCGGTACGGGAGTGCCCGTTCCCGGTGATCGCGGCGGTGCACGGCGTGGCGGCCGGTGCCGGAGCGGTGCTCGCGCTGGCCGCCGACTTCCGTGTCGCCGACCCCTCCGCGCGCTTCGCGTTCCTCTTCACCCGGGTCGGCCTCTCCGGCGGCGACATGGGCGCCGCCTATCTGCTGCCGCGGGTCGTCGGACTCGGCCACGCGACCCGCCTGCTGATGCTCGGCCCGGCACCCCGCCGATGTTCACGCCCTTCCGGCTGCGCGGACTGACCCTCCGCAACCGCGTCGTCGTGTCCCCCATGGACATGTACTCGGCCACCGACGGCGTCCCCGGCGACTTCCACCTCGTCCACCTGGGCGCGAGAGCGCTGGGGGGCGCCGGCTGGTGATGTCCGAGATGGTGTGCGTCAGCGCCGAGGGACGCATCACCCCGGGCTGCGCCGGCCTCTACACGGACCGGCAGGCCGAGGCCTGGCAGCGCATCACCGCCTTCGCGCACTCCCAGGCCCCGGGCGCCGCCCTCGGCATCCAGCTCGGTCACGCCGGCCGCAAGGGATCGACGAAGCTGATGTGGGAGGGCATCGACGAACCGCTGGAGCAGGGCAACTGGCCGCTGGTCGCCGCCTCTCCGCTCCCGTACCGGACCGGCAGCCAGACCCCGCACGAACTGACGAGCGCCCAGCTCGCCACGATCCGCGACCAGTTCACGACAGCCGCCCAGAGAGCAGCTGATGCGGACTTCGACCTCCTCGAACCCCACTGCGCGCACGGCTACTTGCTCTCCGGCTTCCTCTCCCCGCTCACCAACCGCCGCACGGACGTGTACGGCGGCCCGCTCGCCGCCCGTCTCCGATTTCCCCTCGAAGTCTTCGACGCCGTACGGGAGGTGTGGCCGGCCGAGCGCCCCATGACCGTCCGTGTCTCGGCCACGGACTGGGCCGACGGCGGTACGACGGCCGAGGACGCCGTCGAGATCTCGCGTGCCTTCGTCGCCCACGGCGCCGACGCGATCGACGTGTCGACCGGCCAGGTGGTGGCCGACGAGCGTCCGGAGTACGGCCGTTCGTACCAGACCCCGTTCGTGGACCGGATCCGCCACGAGGCCGGCGTCCCGGTGATCGCCGTCGGCGCGATCTCCTCCTGGGACGACGTCAACTCCCTGATACTGGCGGGCCGTACAGACCTGTGCGCGCTGGCCCGCCCGCATCTCCACGACCCGAACTGGACCCTGCACGCGGCGGCCGAGCAGGGGTACGAGGGTCCGGGCGCCGTCTGGCCGACGCCGTACCGCGCGGGCGCCCGACGCCCCCGCACCGGGCGCACGGACGCCCCCAAACCCCGGCTCATACTGGGAAGTTGACCTCTCTTTCAGCCGCTACCTCAGCCATCCCTGCCGTCAGCGTCGAGCCGTCCGCCGGGTCGACCAGCAGGAACGCGCCCGTGCGACGAGACACCGCGTAGTCGTCGAGAGCGAGTGGCTCGGCGGTGCGCAGGGTGATGCGGCCCAGGTCGTTCGCCGCCAACTCGGCTGCCCCGCCCAGGTCCTTGACCACCGCCTTGACCGTCCGGGTCGTGTGCTTCACCAGCACCCGGTCGCCGGGGCGCAACGGGCGGTCGGTGAGGTGGCAGACGGACGCGTGGACGTCCTGGGTGAGCGCGGGGGTGTCCACGCCGGCCGTGAGCATGTCCCCGCGGGAGACATCGCGCTGGTCGGCCAGCCGGACGCTGATCGACTGGGGGGCGTACGCGGCCGGGGCAGCCGTACCCAGGACATCGATACCGGTGATCTCGGAGGTCTCCCCGGACGGCTGCACGGTCACCCGGTCGCCGACCCTCAGTGAACCGGACACCAACTGCCCGGCGTAGTGACGGACTCCGTCGTGCCGGATCACGTACTGGACGGGAAAGCGGGTCGGGGCGTCGGCGGGGTCGCCGCCCACCGGCACGTTCTCCAGATGGTCGAGGAGCGCCGGACCGCCGTACCAGTCCATGTGTGTGGACGGGTCCACCACGTTGTCGCCGACGAGCGCCGAGACGGGGATCGGGGTGCAGCCGGGCAGACCCAACTCGTCGGCGTACGAGGTGAATTGGGTCACGATCCGGTCGAACCGTTCCTCCGTGTACCCGACCAGGTCCATCTTGTTGACGGCCAGCACGATGTGCGGGACCCGCAGCAGGGCCGCCACGGCCGCGTGCCGCCGGGTCTGCTCGACCACACCGTTGCGTGCGTCGACGAGGATGACCGCCAGATCGGCGGTGGAGGCGCCGGTGACCATGTTGCGGGTGTACTGCACATGGCCGGGGGTGTCGGCGAGGATGAACCGGC
>NZ_JAVFVX010000290.1:0-1764 GCF_033441795.1 Streptomyces sp. ADMS
CGCTGCACCCTTCAGAGGGTGCAGCGGCCCCGGCCCTTTGGCGGTGACTACGGGGTGAGCCGGTTAGGACCACGGAACAGGAAGGTGGCCTCACGGATCGACTCAAGGCCGAGCATCACCATCAGGACCCGCCCGAGCCCCATGCCCAGACCGCCGTGCGGCGGGCACCCGTACCGGAACGCGTTCAGGTAGTCCTGCAGCGACTCGGTGCCCATGCCCTTCTCCGCGGCCTGCTTCAGGAGCACGTCGTAGCGGTGCTCGCGCTGCGCTCCGGTCGTGACCTCCAGGCCCTTCCACAGCAGGTCGAAGCTAAGCGTCAGACCCGGGTCGTCCGCCGGCCGCATGTGGTAGAAGGGCCGGATGCTTGTCGGATAGTGGGTGATGAACGCCCACTCGTGGCCGGTCTGCTCTTTGATGTGCGCTGCGATCCCGCGCTCGCCCTCCGGGTCCAGGTCCTCTTTCACTCCCGCCGGGTCCCAGCCCTTGGACCGAAGGATCTCCTGTGTCTCAGCCATCGTGATCCGCGGGAACGGCGTCGTCGGCACCGTGACCTCGACACCGAACGTCTCCTGGATCGCCTCACCGTGTGCGTTGGCGACCTTGGCGATGGCATGAGCAAGCATCTGCTCCTCGAACGCCATCACGTCCTCGACCCCGTCGATCCACGCCAACTCCACGTCCACGCCAGTGAATTCGGTGGCGTGCCGGGAGGTGAACGACGGCTCGGCGCGGAAGACGGGCCCAATCTCGAAGACCTTGTCGATACCGGCCGAGATCGCCATCTGCTTGAAGAACTGAGGCGACTGAGCCAGGTAGGCGGAGCGGTCGAAGTAGCCGAGCTTGAACACCTCAGCGCCGGACTCCGAGGCGGTGCCCATCAGCTTCGGGGTGTGCATCTCGGTGCACCCCTGCCGATAGGCGTACTCGCGCATCCCCTGCTCGAACGTGGTCTGCACGGCGAACAGCAACTGTGCCTGGGGCCGACGTCGTACGTCCAGGAACCGCCAGTCCAGGCGATGTTCGAGTCCGGTCTGGTCGTCGATGGGTAGTGGTGTCTCTGCCCGGTTCAGAACTTCGACTGATTCCGGGAGGATCTCCAGGCCGGCGAGTTTCACGATCGGGTTGTCCACCACGCGACCGGTGATCCGGACCGCGGACTCAGGTGTCAGCCCCTCCAGCGCGGCCTCGACCTCGTCGCCTTCGCCGCCGCGTTTGTGGGTTACCTGAACCATGCCGGTGTGGTCGCGCACTACGACGAATTGCATTTTGCGCTGCAGGCGGAGCGTGTTCACCCAGCCCGATACGGAAACGGTCTGTCCGACATGTTCTCGCAGGTCGGACACCAGTACACGGTTAGTCGTGTGGATCATCGCAGCCCTCCAAGGGGCGTCGTCATGATCCCTTGGGGGCGCGGACGAGAAGGGTACTCGCGGTGCCACCGCGCCTTTACCGCAGCTCAAAGAGCCACAGCCTCATTCATGCCCGATGACGGGGGCCAGCCGGCGGGGCATTAGGCCTTCCATAGGCCGTTCCTCCCCGCGCTCAGGAGGGTCTTCACCTCGGGACGCAAGGCCGCCTTCCCAGCTACCGGCGACTCTCTCTGCTTGCGTGATCCCGCAGCTACTTGTCTCCTTCAACGCATTGGTGTTGAGCATAGCGGGGCAGGCGGGGATACGACAGCAAGATCACGCGAACGAGGCAGCCTGACACCAATGAGAGGTGTGCAAGCTGAAGTTGCTGGTCACGGGGCTGGTGTGCGTGGGC
>NZ_JAVFVX010000291.1:0-1733 GCF_033441795.1 Streptomyces sp. ADMS
CTAGACCCGTACTTCGCGGGTCGTTGATTCGTATGGTGTGGCCGGTCGGGGGGTGTCCCTGGGCCGGGGTGTGGCGTTGGGTGGGGTGTGTCGAAGTCTTCCCGGTCCCCGCGTCCACGGTCTGAGCGTCAGCGTTTTGAAGTAGCGGTGACGTCCGTGGTGGAGAAGCGTCTGGGCGCTCTGCCTGTCGTTTCCGAGTTCACCCGTCGGCTGGACCTGGCCGGGATCGTCGATGCGGTGTGTCCCGGTGGCGCGAGTGCGCATGTGACGCACGGGCAGGTCATCGAGACGCTGGTGGCCAACCGGCTGACCTCGCCCGCACCGTTGGTGCGGGTGGAGGACTGGGCCAGGTGCTGGGCGGTGGAGGAGGTCTTCGGGATCGAGGCCGGCCTGCTCAATGACGACCGGCTCGCCCGGGCGCTGGATGCGGTCGCCCCGCATCTGGAGCACATCGCGGGCACGGTCGGGGCGCGGGCGATCGCCGAGTTCGGCATCGATGTGTCCCGGCTGCACTGGGACATGACCAGCATGTCCGTCCACGGTGCCTACCCGGCCGAGGGCCAGGACGAGGACTTCCCCGTCATCGGCTACGGGCACCCCAAGGACCGGCGGGTGGACCTGAAGCAGGTCCAGGCCGGACTCGCGGTGACGGCTGATGGCGGCATTCCCCTGCACGCCAGGGTTTTTGACGGGCCGGCGGCCGAGGTTTCCCAGGTCGTCGGCGCGATGAAGGACCTGCGCACGATGGCCGGCACCCGCGACTTCCTGATGGTCGCCGACTCCAAGCTGGTGTCCTACGCCAACGTCACCGCGCTGCTGGCAGCCGGGGTGCAGTTCGTCGCCCCGGTCCCGGCCGCGCAGGTCGACGACGGGGTCTATGCCGCCCTCGACCCCGCTCTCGCCACGGTCGTGGACTGGGTGGCGGACCGGGATGCGGCAAAGCCGGCCGGGCGGCGCGAGAGCTACCGGGTGCTGGAGGACACGCACACCCTGAGGGGGCCGAGGAAGAGTGATCCCGAACTCACCGTGCGGCGGATCCTGGTCCATTCCACCGCGAACGCCGCAGGCCAGCAGGCCGCCCGCGACAAGCGCCTGGCCAAAGCCGCCGAGGATCTGGACAAGCTTGCTTCGACGGCCGGCGGACGGCACTACAAGAGCGCGGAGAAGGTCCTCGCCCGCATCGGTGTGATCACCGCGAAGCGCCGTGTCGCGTCCTGCCTGCGCTTCACCGTCACCGAGGACGACGCCGGGACACCATCCCTGACCTGGTACTTCGACCAGGAGATCCTGGCGGCGGAGGCCGCCGTCGACGGCTGGTACGCACTGCTGACCACCCTGCTCCCCGAGCAGGCCGATCCGGGCCAGGTCCTGATCCACTACAAGGGCCAGGGCACGGTCGAACGCCGCTACCACGACTTCAAGGGACCACTCGCGGTCACACCGGTCTTCGTCCAGCACAACCGGCGCGTCGCCGCCCTCATCCAGGTCATCTGCCTGGCCCTGCTCGTCTTCTGCCTGATCGAACGCCAGGTCAGACGCGCCCTCGGCCCCAAACAGACCATGACCGGCCTCTACCCCGACAATCGCAAGGTCCGCCCGACCGGCCGCATGATCTTCTACCACCTCGGCGAACTCACCCTGCGGATCGGCCACATCACCGACCCGCCCACCGTCCAGATCACCCGCGGCGTCCAACTCCACCTCCTCGACCTCCTCGACACCGACATCGGACA
>NZ_JAVFVX010000292.1:0-1730 GCF_033441795.1 Streptomyces sp. ADMS
CCGCCGGGAGTGCACGGCAGCCCGACTCCGCGGTCGCGCAGGTACGGGACCGGGTCGATGCCTCGGACCGCGGTGGAGGTGCCGACCCGCACCCGCAGATGCAGGTGGACGCCGGTGGATTCACCCTCGGAGCCCATCAGCGCGATGCGCTGACCGGCCGACACCTGCTGGCCGACGGAGACGTCCCGCTGGTACATGTGGCCGTACTCGGTCACCGTGCCGTCGGAGTGCAGGATGCGGATCCACTGGCCGTAGCCCTGGGCCGGGCCGGAGGCGATGACCTCGCCGGCTCCGACCGCGTGAATCGGGGTGCCGAGCGAGTTCGCGATGTCGACACCGTCGTGGGCGCCGCTGTAGCCCTGGGTGACCACACCGGCGGCCGGGCAGGAGCCGGCGTATGCGGTGACTGCGGTGGTGCCGTTCGTCGCCGCGTGGCCGGGGGCGGCCGCCGCGAAGGGCAACAGCAGGGCCGCCGCGGCCAGCAGGCCGACCCTCGGGTTCATACCGCGCAGACCAAGACGCACGTGGGTTCCTCCCATGAGGTAGCGGCTTCTGACGAGCCGTGGGGTCCGTGGTCCGGCCCCGTCCGCCATGGGGCGGGGTCCGGACCACGGACCCTAGGCGCGCGGCGGCCTCGCGGGGCATCCGGAAGTTTACGGAGAGACGGCGCCCGGGGCGGGCGGTACTCCTGGACCGTCGTCCGCATCCACCAAGGGGGAACCCGTGCGTGTCGCTTCCGTACGTGCCAAGTGGCGTACGCCGCTGTGCAGAGCGCAGGTCCTGTGTCTGCTGCTCGTCCTGACGGGCCTGACGGCGCCGCCCGCCGCCGCGCAGGATTCGAACCGTCAGAACAGCTGGCGCATCGACCTGTCGGGGCCGGAGGCCGACCGGGGCAACGTCGCCCGCCGTCCGGACGGGATCACCGTCAAGGACAGCAGAAGCCGGACGCCGTCGGAACCCGGCGCCTACGCCGTCTACACGTCGCCCGACCGCAGCCTCGGCCGCCGGCTCACGGCGTTCACCGTGCACACGGAGGCGGAGGTTCCCACCGGCACCAGGGTGGGGACCGAGATCCGGGGCAGCAACCACCCGGGCACCTGGACGCAGTGGCGGGCCACGGGCGGCGCCGGCGCGGTCCGGCTGCCGCAGGCGGTCTCCCTCCTCCAGGTCCGGCTCACCCTCCATGGCGTCCCCGGCGGGCCGGCACCGACCGTCCACACCGTCACCGTCACCGCCGCGGCCGAGCAGCCCGCACCGCAGCAGACCCCGCAGAACGGCATGTCGGCGGCCGCGTCCGGCCCCACCTACCGGCTGTTCGCCACCCGGGAGGGCCTCACCGGGCAGACCACCGCCAACGGCCACGTCATCCAGCCCCGCGACCACTTCGTGGCCCTGCCCTCGCGGCGGATGCTGGCGGTCAACGGCGGACACGAGTACCAGGTGCGCCTGTGCTACAAGGGGCGTTGCGAGACCGCGCCCGTGTGGGACGTCGGCCCGTGGAACACCCGCGACGACTACTGGAACCCGTCGTCACAGCGTGAGATGTGGCGGGACCTGCCGCAGGGCACCCCCGAGGCCCAGGCGGCGTACCTCAACGGCTACAACGGAGGGCTCGACGAGTTCGGCCGACGGGCCGCCAACCCGGCCGGCATCGACGTCGCGGACGGCACCTTCTGGGACGGCCTCGGCATGACCGACAACGACTGGGTGGACGTCACCTTCATGCCGGA
>NZ_JAVFVX010000293.1:0-1729 GCF_033441795.1 Streptomyces sp. ADMS
TGGCCTCCTCGATGAGGGAGATCAGCGGGGTGGCGGCGGGGACGGCGACGTCGACGCCCCAGCGCCCGTCGAACAGCCAGGCGTTGTCGGCGTCGTTGCACCGGGCGGCCACGCGGGGCACCGAGAACTGTCGTTTGGCGAGCAGGCTGATGACGAGGTTGTCCTCGTCGTCCCCGGTGGTGGCGATGAGGAGGTCGGCGGTGAGCGCGCCGGCGTGTTCCAGAAGGGTGGGTTCACACGCGTCCCCGGCGATGAGCCGCACCGGGATGCGCCCCTCCAGTTCGGCGACGCGGTCGTCGTCGGCGTCGATCAGCGTCACCTCGTTGTGGGCGGCGGCGAGTACCTGGGCGATCTGGGTGCCGAGGCGTCCGGCCCCGGCGATGATCACGTTCACGTGCCCAGCTCCTTGTCGAGAAAGCCGCGCAGCCTGCCGAGCGCGGTCGCGGCGACGGCGAAGGTGACCAGGTCGCCTGCCCGCGCGGGCGTGCTGTGCGCGGGGATCAGGGAGTGGCCGGCGCGGGTGACCTCGACGACGCGGATCTCGCCGTCGACCTCGAACTCGGTCAGCGGCCGCCCTGTCAGATAGGCCGGCAGTTCGGAGCGGTAGAGCAGGGTCTCGCCGTTGCCGAAGCTGATTTCGGGGGACAGATGGCGGTGCAGGAGCATCTGGTGGATCTGGTGGACCGTCCAGCGGACGCTGGTGATGGTGGGGATGCCGAGTTCGCGGTAGATGTCGGCGCGTCGGGGGTCGTAGATGCGGGCGAGGACGTTCGGTACGCGGTAGGTCTCCTTCGCCGTGCGCGCGCTGACGATGTTGCTGTTGTCCCCGGAGGTGACGGCGACGAAGGCGTCCGCGTGCTCGATACCGGCGGCCTTGAGGACGGAGCGGCTGTAGCCGTTGCCCTCGTGGAAGTGGATGCGGGGGCTGTCGGGCAGCCGCCGGGCCGCCTTGGGACGCCGGTCGACGACCTGCACGTCGTGCCCTTCGGAGGCGAGCAGACCGGCGAGGGTGGTGCCCACCCGTCCGCAGCCGACGACGATCACCTTCACTGTTGCGCTCCCTTCCGGTGGTCGGCGCGGCGGCGCAGCCACCACTTGCGGACCTCGTCCGCGATCAGAGGCACGGTCCCGAGCCCGGCCAGTACCGCCCAGTCGGCGGCGTCGAGCGGGGCGGTGTTGAAGACGGCCTGGAGCAGCGGTACATAGCTGATCGCGGCCATGAGGGCGATGCCGAAGCCGCCGGCCGCCAGCAGGGCCGGATTGGACAGCAGCCCCACCTTCAGAATGCTCTGCCGGTCGGTGCGCACCGCGAGCGAGATGAAGAACTGGCTGAACACGATCGCGCCCTGGGCCAGCGTGACGGCCTCCCGGTAGACGGGATCGTCCTCGGTGAAGCCCTCGAACGGTACGCCGGAGGAATGGATGTGCCAGAAGAACACGGCGCACACGCCGAGCGCCTGGATGCCGCCCAGGAACAGGATGCGTCCCACCACCGCCGAGGAGAACAGCCGCTCGCGCCTGGAGCGAGGCGGGCGGTCCATCACGTCCGGCTCGGGTCGTTCCGCACCCAGCGCCAGGGCGGGCAGCACGTCCGAGCCCAGGTCGATCGCCAGGATCTGCACCGCGCTGATGGGTACCAGGGGGAACCCGGTGAACGTCGCCGCCAGGATCGGGCCGAGCTCGCCGATGTTGCTGCTGAAGACGTAGACCAGGAACTTGCGGATGTTCT
>NZ_JAVFVX010000294.1:0-1717 GCF_033441795.1 Streptomyces sp. ADMS
CCATTGAGGTGCAGGCGTTGTCGCGGGTGTTTGGTGGGTTGGGTGGTGGGGCGGTGGGGTTGGGTTCGGTGAAGGGGAATGTGGGTCATTTGGATGCGGCGGCGGGTGTTGCTGGTGTGGTGAAGGTGGTGTTGGCGTTGGAGCATGGGGCGGTTCCGGCGTCGGTGAATTTTGGGCGGTTGAACGAGGGGGTTTCGGCCGGGGGGCCTTTGCGGGTGGTGGGGGAGGGGATGGAGTGGCCGCGTGGTGGTCGCGTGCGGCGTGCGGGGGTTTCTGCTTTTGGGTTTGGTGGGACGAATGCGCATGTGGTGTTGGAGGAGGCTCCGATGGTGGAGCTGGAGGTGGGTTCGGGGGGCGGGCGGGGGAGTGATTTGTTTGTGGTGTCGGCGCGAAGTGAGGGGGAATTGGAGCGGGCGTGTGGGCGTCTTTCGGGGTGGGTGCGGGATACGGATGTGAGTTTGGAGGATGCGGCGTTTACGTTGGCGGTGGGGCGTCGGGGTTTTGGGTTTCGGCGGGCGGTGTGGGGTGGGAACCGGGCGGAGGTAGTGCGGGCTTTGGAGACGGGTTCCGGCTCCTCGGTGGTGGGGGGGTGTGTTTCGGGGGGCGGCGCTGGTGTGGTGTTTGTGTTTTCGGGCCAGGGGCCGCAGTACGTGGGGATGGGGCGGGAGTTGTATGGGTGTGAGCCGGTATTTCGTTCGGTGGTGGATGAGTGTGCGGGGTTGGTTGTTGGGTTGACAGGTGTGGATGTGCGGGAGTTGTTGTTTGCTCCGGCGGGTGACGTGCGGGCGGAGGAGTTGCTGGGGCGGACGCAGTGGGCGCAGCCGGTGTTGTTCACGGTGGAGTATGCGTTGGCGCGGTTGTGGGAGTCGTGGGGGATTTCGCCGGTAGGGATGGTGGGGCACAGTTTGGGAGAATTGACGGCTGCTTGTGTGGCGGGTGTGTTTTCTCTTTCTGATGCGGTGGCGTTGGTGGTTGAGCGGGGCCGGCTGATGGAGGGTCTTCCGGCGGGGGCGATGTGCAGTGTGGTGGCGGGGCGGGATGAGGTGGTCGAGAGTTTGCCGGAGGGGGTGTGGCTGGCTGCGCACAATGGTCCGCGTGAGTGTGTGGTGTCGGGTTCTCCCGATGCGGTGCGGGCGTATGCAGAATGGGCTGCGGGCCGGGGATGGAGCGCGCAGACGACTCCGAGTGGGCGTGGGTTTCATTCCGGGCTGATGGATCCGGTGGTGAGTGAGTTTGCTCGGTTGGTTTCCCGGGTGGAGCGGAATGCGCCGGTTATTCCGTTCATTTCAGGTGTGACGGGTGATTGGATTACGGCGGAGCAGGCGTGTGATCCGGAGTACTGGGGTGGACAGGCCCGGCATTGTGTGGAGTTCGCGGCTGGTGTGACCAGGGCGGCTGGTGCGTCGGACGCGGGCGTCGTGTTTGTGGAGGTCGGTCCGGGTCAGACGTTTTCCGGACTGGTCCGCAGGATCCTGCGCAGCGGTGAGGGTGGTGCGGGCTGGGAGGTGACGGCCTCGTTGCCGCACCGCCGGGATCGGCGTGGAGCAGTGGAGTCGATGCAGCGGGCGCTGGCCCAGTTGTGGGTGGCGGGTGTGGAGCCCGACTGGGAGGGCTACTACCAAGGTCGGCAGCGGCGGCGAGTTCCCCTGCCGACCTACCCCTTCGCCCGCACCCGTCACTGGCTCGACGAACACCCCACCGCACCCCCGACCCCCGA
>NZ_JAVFVX010000295.1:0-1708 GCF_033441795.1 Streptomyces sp. ADMS
TTCCTTCTCGCCTACCGGGTTAGCTGACGGGTTCGGAGCAGGAAGGTCTCCTACGCGCGTATACCTGCCGTGTTGCCACGGAGGCGGACGAGCGATTCACCCCAAGTTGGTGGTTCCCCGGTTCCCTCGCGGGATTCGGCGCGTGCGCACGGAGTCGTCTCTTGTGACGACTGGGACAACCGCGCTGCGTTATCGAACGTTAATAGACGCGGCCACCGGATTCCAAGCTGTTCCAGTTGATCGTTAAGGCTTTTCCCGAGGACTTTCCGGGTCACCACTGGTGAAAATCGGGCGAGTTGACGCTCCCCAGGTAACTCCTGAGTTTTGACTGTGTGTCAGATGTTGCGCGGAACGAGATCACTCACTCACTTTCGGTGAGAGTCGATGCCGACGGCCGTCGTACGGCGAGCAGCGCCATGTCGTCCGTGGTCCCGCCGCGCGTGTGCCGACGCGCCTCGTCCGCGAGGGTGGCGAGCAGGGTGACCGGAGCGCGGAAGACTCGGCCGGTGAGCCGGGCGGCCGGGTCGAAGAAGACGCCGTGCTCGTCGCGGGCCTCGGACAGTCCGTCGGTGTGCAGGAGCAGCGTCGCGCCGGCGGGGAAGGGGGTCTCCTGCACGTGGTCGGGCCAGGTGCCGAGGTCGCCCATGCCGAGCGGCAGGGCCGGTTCGGGCGGGGTGAGGATGCGCAGACCGCCGTCGGCGGCGAGGAGCAGGGGCGGGGGGTGGCCGCGGTTGACGATGCGTACGATCCCGCCGCCGTGCGGGAGTTCGGCGAGGACGGCGGTGGTGAAACCCTCGGCGGCTTCGAGGCCGTCGCGCCGGGTGCCCTCGCGGGCGAGAGCCCGTTCCAGCCGCTGGGCGACCGCCTCCAGGGTCGCTTCCTGCTCGGCGGCCTCCCGGAACGCCCCGATGACGACGGCGACGGCCGCCACGGCCCCCATCCCCTTGCCCCGCACGTCCCCGAGGACGACCCGCACGCCGTACGGGGTGTCCTGCACGGCGTACAGGTCGCCGCCGATGAAGGCGCCCTCCTGTGCGGCCTCGTAGCAGGCGGCGACCTCGAAACCGCCGATGCGCGCGTCCGGTTCGGGCAGTACGGCGCGTTGCGCGGCCTCGGCGATCTCGCGGGCCGAGGCGAGGCGCCGGTCGCCCCGGCGGACGACCTGGTTGATGACGACGGCCAGGACGGCGACCGTGGCCACGGTGACCGTCTCGGTGATCGTGTCCTCGTCCGCGGCGAACCCGTAGCGGACGTGGACGACGTACTCGGCGAGGAGGGCGGCCGTGCCGGTGACCGCCGTGGTGCGCAGCGAGGAGAGCGGGGCGGCGATGAGCGGGGCGGCCGTGAAGAAGGGGACCGCTGTGAAGTGGCGCGGGGTGGCGTAGTCGTAGACGATCCCGGCGACGATCAGCAGCGCGGGCAGAACGACGACGAGGGTGCGTACCCGGGAGATCACCGTCTCCGCCGGCTCTCCCGACCGTGCCACTCGTCTCGTCTCCCGCCGGATCACCCGCCCCGCCCTGTCCCGTCCGTCCCGTCCAGGTTTCCGGGAGCGGGCAGGGCGGGCGAGCCGGGTGGACCGACCGGGCTAAGGAGCATCAGGGAACGACTCGGGGCCGGAAACCAGTTCTCATGGTTTCCGGCCCCGGGCCTTCAGTAGCGGGGACAGGATTTGAACCTGCGACCTCTGGGTTATGAGCCCAGCGAG
>NZ_JAVFVX010000296.1:0-1686 GCF_033441795.1 Streptomyces sp. ADMS
CCTTGATCCACCGAGGTGGTTCGAGAGTGATCTTCTGATCGTTTTCTGCGTCCGCTTTGGACTGGTGGCCGGGTGGGGGCGGGTGGTATCTGCTGGTCTGCCCAGCTTTTCCACGGCTTCGGTTCCGGTTGGGCCCTGGCGGCGGGCGGGTCGGGTAGGGGCTGTTCGGGTCAGCAGGGTGGGCCGTGGGCGGTGGCGAAGAGGTGTGTCCAAGCGTGCTGCCAGGGCCAGTTGTGCGGCAGATGCAGGGTGATGCGTCGTGCGGAGCGGGCGATCCGGGCCGGGACCTGGACCAGATGGGTGCGGAGAGTGGCCGTGGTGGCCTTGGCGTGGAACGCGGAGGCCAGGGAACCAGCGGCCCGCAGCAGGTTGTAGGTCATCGCCCACAGGGTGAGCCAGGCCGAGTTGGCGTGGAAGTGCCCGGACGGCAGATGGGCCAGGGCCCCGGCCTTGCTGTCTGCGATGACCTGCTCGATCACGGCGTGATGGCGGTGTTCCCGCTCGGCCCGCAGCGTTGCGGCAGGCTGGTCGGTGAAGAAAGGGTGGTAGCGCCAGACGGGAAACAGCTCGCCCTGCTCGCCCACGACGGCGGGTTTGGCCAGGTCACGGACCCGGCGCACGATCAGCCGGGCGGTGACCCGATCAGTTTTCTTCCGGCTGGCGAACGCGGTGTATTGGGGTATCTCGGCGACTTCGGCGTCCGAGATGAGCTCACCGGTCTCGGGGTCAGGCACCGCGGTCGGGTATGTGATCTGCTGCCATGTCTCGGTGGGAATGGCCAGGACGGCCCGTTTGATGGAGGGGTTCATGCCGGTGGTGATCGAGAAGTGGGCGCCGGCCCGGCGGCAGGCGGCGATGACCCCGGCGTTGTAGAACTGCGAGTCGGCCCGCAGGATGCGGGTCCCGGAGCAGCCGGCCTCTCGGGCGGTGGCCAGGGCCTCGCTCACGAATTTCGGGGCGCCCCGGGAGTCTGCTGCCTTGCCGCGTCGCATCCGGACCGTGGCGATCACCGGCCGGGAGTTGGGGGTGCAGATTGTGGCGAGGAGGGGGTGCAGGGTGCGGATGCCCTTGAGCCGGCCGTACTCGGCGCCCTGCTTGGTCCGGCCGTAGACGCGTTTGTGGGTGGAGTCGACGTCGATGAACGCCATCGCGTCCGCGCCGGGCAGCAGTGGGGTGTGCGCGGCCAGTTCCGCAAGGAACCTGCGGTGCACGGCGTGGAGTTGGAGAGCGTGGCCGTGGGAGAACGCACGTAGGAACGTACCCAGCGTGGACGGGGCGCGAATACCGCCGAACACGACCGGCATCGCCCCGTGACGCACCACCGCCAGGTCGTCGATGCTGTCCGCGCCCGCGGCCATACCCGCGACGATGCTGGTGACCTTGGCGTCCGCCGCCGCACCCGCCCCGTTCTTCGCCCCGGCCAGCTTCACCTTCTCCGTCACCAACCGCGACAGCCCGCACCGCTCGGCCAGCCGCAGCACCGGGACCAGCCCGGCCTGCGCGATCAGATTCGGATCATCGAACAGAGCGGAGACCGCCGCCGGCGTATGGGAAACTTGCATCTCGGAAGTGCCTTGCTGATTGTGCGTGCCGGAAGCCTGAAGAACTCCCATCATCGCAGGTCACAAGGCACTTCCTCGTTTCAAGAAGAGTTATCCACAAACATCGAATCGGTGGATCAAGGCT
>NZ_JAVFVX010000297.1:0-1654 GCF_033441795.1 Streptomyces sp. ADMS
TGAGAGGTGTGCAAGCTGAAGTTGCTGGTCACGGGGCTGGTGTGCGTGGGCATCGGGATGCTCGTGCTGGTCGCTGGCAGGTGACTTTGGTGAAGATCGTCGGTCAGCGGGCGACTTCGCGGTTCGTGAGGACCAGCAGGGCCCGGACCAGGGCGGTCGCCCAGGAGGGGTCGGTGCGTACCTTGCCGAGGATGCGCCAGTTCTTGAGGTGGGCGAAGCCATGCTCGACGGGTGCCCGGACGGCCGCCAATGCCGTGTTGGACAGCTTCTGGCCTCGTGTCAGGGGCCGGTTCCGGGCGGCCTTGTAGCCGGTGATCACCGCCGGGTCGGCGTCGGGGCCGCTGTCGTCGAGGCCGACGAATCCCAGGTCGGCGATGGCGCCGAGCCCGGCTTCCCGCAGCCTCTGGGTGAGCTGGTCGTGCCGGCAGGCGGTGATCTCCGAGGTGCGCCCGGGGCGGGCCGCCGAGATCCACAGCAGTCGGCCGCGGTCGTCGGTGAGGGCGATCACGAGCAGGCCGTGGCATTTGTTCTTGCCGGAGTAGTTCTTCCGGTTTTCCTTCCCGGTTCTGCGCCGGGTGCGGATCACCGATCCGTCCAGCAGTACGATGCCGCCGCCCATTCGGGCGATCTTCTTCAGGGCCCGGTCCAGGCGTGGGGCGCGGGCGGCGAGCAGGCCGACGACCTCTCTCACCCATCGGGTCACGGTGGTGCGGTGCACTCCGTTGCCGCCGGCCAGGTCGCCGGGCCGCTGGTCACAGCGCAGCACTGCCAGCACGATGGTGGCGATCTTCCCGGCGGGCAGGACGCGCCACCGCGAGCCGATCTTCTTGAGGTGGCCGCGTATCAGGTCGGCGAGCCAGTTCAGGGTCGCGCTCGACAGCGGCAGGCGGGCGGTGTAGACAAGGCCGTCAGGGCCCTCGACGGAACTGTTGTTTTTCGTCACACAAACTCAACTGCCGCCGGGGGCCCGTCAGTTACGGGCACGCACCCGCGCGACTACGGACGTGCCGTGAACCGCCCGTCGCCCCGCTTGTGCAGCCAGCCGCGGTCGGCGAGCTTGGTCATCTTCGCCCGCAAAGGTTCCAGCTTGCCGCGCACCGAGGCGTCCAGGCCCAGCCGCTCACCGACCGCCCTGACCTGCACCGGGCCGTCGGCCTCCCGCACGATCGCCAGAATCTTGCGGTAGTCGCCGGGCAGCGCGCCCTCATCGGCCGCGTCGCTGCGGTGCGGGATGAGCAGCACTGCCCGCCCGGCCACCTTCACCGCTACCGGAGCGACAGCCTCGGCATCGGCCTGGACCTGCTCGGCCAGACGGTTCAACACCCGCTCCGCGATCGCCAGTTCGTCCCGCTCGACCTGAACCTCCTGAAGCTGCTTGGCCAACGCCTCGGCGAGGGCGTCCAGTTCGCTCCGGCGGGCGGTGATCCACTGCCGCTCCTGCATCACCCGCGCCCTCCCGCGTTCTCACGGCGTGCCGACCTGCTGACGGATCGTAGGCGGGGGCCGGTCGTGGGCGCAGCCGAACCCGGCATCCCGCCGGAGCCGGACCTGCCCGACGATCTACGCCATGGTCATCGGCCGCCGACCGGCACGAGTACCCCACCCACCATTCACACCAGACCCGTGACCTGCGACTTCACGATGCACACCACTC
>NZ_JAVFVX010000298.1:0-1635 GCF_033441795.1 Streptomyces sp. ADMS
TCCCGACCGCGGCGGTGGCACTGACGAGTGCCTTCGTGAGAGCTCGCATGCTGTTTTTCCCTCCGTTGACGTGCGATGAACGGAACCGACCGCACCGGCTGGCTCCGCAACGAGACTGCGGCTTCGGCGTGCTGTCCGGCCACCGTTGACGCAGAAGTGGCCTCATCCCGGGACATCCCAGGCGCTGACCTGCTGAAACGTTGACCGCCGAGTCCTTACGGCGGGACGACCGCTAGCGGGCGATGGCCGATTCTGCAGGAGGGCGGGTCGTGTCCCTCGTCGTGGTGTTGGGGATCAACCGGTGGGCGTGTTCGGAGTGTTGGGCAGCGCCGGGGCGCTTTCGGGGAGTTCGCGGTAGATCTCGCCCATGCTGCCTTCGGGAAGGTAGCGGCGGGGGAAGGCAATCCATTCGTCGTGCATCTCGAAGAGCACGGCGGTGACCAGCCGGATGAGCGCGTCGTCGTTGGGAAAGACCTGGACGACGTCGATCCTGCGCTTGATCTCCCGGTTCACCCGCTCCAGCGGGTTCGTCGACTGGATCTTCTTCCAGTGCCTGGGCGGGAAGTCCGCGAACGCGGTCAGATCCTCCTTCGCGTCCAACAGCATCGCTTTGACCTTGGGGAACTGGGCGCCGAGCATGTCGGCGACGGTGTCCAGCTGAGTGCGCACGAGGCCGGCGGTGGGCTGGGTGAAGACCGTGCGGATCGTCGCGGCGACCATTTCACCGGAATCCCGGTCGATCACACTGAAGACATTGCGCAGGAAATGAACCCTGCACCGCTGCCAGGCGGCGCCCAGCATCACCTTGCGGACCGCGGCGACCAGTCCGGAGTGCTGGTCGGTGACGACCAGGCGGACACCGGACAGGCCGCGCTCACGCAGCGAGCGCAGGAACTCCTTCCAGAACGCCTCGCTCTCGCTGTCTCCCACCATCAGCCCGAGGACCTCGCGGCCTCCGTCCTCGGTGATGCCGGTGGCGACCACCACGGCCCTCGAGACGATCTGATGGTTCACCCGCGCTTTGCAGTAGGTCGCGTCCAGGTAGACGTAGGGGAAGCGGACGTGATCCAGCGGGCGGGTGCGGAACGCGGTCAGCGGCTCGTCCAGCGCCGCGCAGATCCGCGAGACCTCCGACTTCGAGATGCCGCTGTCCCCGCCGAGGGCTTTGACCAGGTCATCGACCCTGTTGCCCATTGGTAGTTGAGGGCTGACAGCGGCTTGGCGGTGCTGGCAGGGTTGGTGGTGCGGCCGGTTCTTTCCTGATCCCCGGTCGTTGGGGTGGGGTGGGCGTGTCGATGGAGCCGCGGTCGTGGCCGGAGCCGGATTCTGTGGTGGCGCGGGCGGTGCGGGCGGTGCGGGCGAGGAACTACGGGCGGCAGGTGCCGTTGCCGGTGGCGGTGCGCGACCGGCTGGGGGAGCTGTTCCCGGACGAGGAGTTCGCGCAGGCCTTCGGTGCGAGGGGGCCGGCGGGCTGGTCCCCGGGCCGGCTGGCGTTGGTGACGGTGTTCCAGATGGCGGAGAACCTGACGGACCGCCAGGCAGCTGAGGCGGTGCGTGACCGGCTCTCGTGGGCCTACGCCCTCGGGTTGGAGCTGACCGACACCGGCTTCGACTTCACCGTGCTGTCCCAGTTCC
>NZ_JAVFVX010000299.1:0-1607 GCF_033441795.1 Streptomyces sp. ADMS
CGATCCACTCCTGGAGGTGCGGTGCCTCGGCTCCGATGGTGGTGGGGTCGCCGTGCCCGGTGAGGACCTTCGTCTCGGGCGGAAGGCCGAGCAGCCGGTCCCGGATCGAGTCGATGATCGTCGGGAAGTGGGAGTAGGAGCGGCCGGTCGCCCCGGGGCCGCCCGCGAAAAGCGTGTCGCCGCTGAACAGGGCGGTCAGGGCCGGCGCGTAGAGGCAGACCGCGCCCGGGGCGTGGCCCGGTGTGTGCAGCACGGTCAGTTCGACACCGGCCACGGTCAGGACCTGGCCGTCGGCCAGCCAGGCGTCGGGTTCCCGGTCCGGGTGGGTCTGCTTCCACAGCGGCAGGTCGTCGCCGTGGAGCAGGATCGGGGCGCCGGTGCGCTCGGCGAGGGCGGGGGCCGCGTCGATGTGGTCGTTGTGGGCGTGGGTGCACACGATGGCGGTCAGGCGCCGGTCGCCGACGGCCGCCGCGATGGCGTCGGCGTCATGGGCGGCGTCGATGACGATCGCTTCGCTGTCGTCGCCGATGATCCACACGTTGTTGTCGACGTCCCAGGTGCCGCCGTCGAGCGAGAACGTGCCCGAGGTGACCAGACGTTCGATGCGGGCGTCGGCCATCACAGCACCACCACCGAGCGCAGCACGTCGCCGCCGTGCATCCGCTCGAACGCCTTCTCCACCTCGTCGAGCGCGATGGTCTCCGTCACGAACTTCGCGAGGTCCAGGCGCCCTTGGAGGTGCAGGTCGATCAGCATGGGGAAGTCGCGGGAGGGCAGACAGTCGCCGTACCAGGACGACTTCAGCGCGCCGCCGCGCCCGAAGACGTCGATCAGTGGAAGCTCCAGCTTCATCTCCGGCGTCGGCACACCCACGAGGACGACCGTGCCCGCGAGGTCACGGGCGTAGAACGCCTGCTTGTACGTCTCCGGGCGGCCGACCGCCTCGATGACGACGTCGGCGCCGAAGCCGCCGGTCAGCTCACGGATCGCCTCGACGGCGTCGGTCTCCCTGGAGTTCACCGTGTGCGTGGCGCCCAGTGTGCGGGCGGTGGCCAGTTTCCGGTCGTCGATGTCGACGGCGATGATCTTCGCGGCGCCCGCGAGGCCGGCCCCGGCGATCGCCGCGTCCCCGACACCGCCGCAGCCGATGACGGCGACCGTGTCACCGCGCCCGACGTTCCCGGTGTTGATGGCGGCACCGATACCGGCCATCACACCGCACCCCAGCAGCCCCGCGACAGCGGCCGAGGCGGACGGGTCGACCTTGGTGCACTGTCCGGCCGCGACGAGGGTCTTCTCGGCGAAGGCGCCGATACCCAGCGCAGGCGACAGCTCGGTACCGTCGGTCAGCGTCATCTTCTGCCCGGCGTTGTGCGTGTTGAAGCAGTACCAGGGCCGCCCGCGCAGACACGCCCGGCAACTCCCGCACACGGCACGCCAGTTGAGGATCACGAAGTCACCGGGAGCGACATCGGTGACGCCCTCCCCCACCGACTCCACGACACCGGCGGCCTCGTGGCCGAGCAGGAAGGGGAAGTCGTCGTTGATCCCGCCCTGCTTGTAGTGCAGGTCGGTGTGGCACACCCCGCAGGCCTGGATCTGGACCA